>VEQC01000051.1 GCA_018883455.1 Limnohabitans sp.
GTCTCGACCTCAAGCGCTACGGGCTGAGCGAGTGGAATGGCTTGCTCTTTGAGAACAATGGGCGCGATGTGCTGGCCGATTTGGCGGGCATGGAGACGGCTCGGCACCTGAACTTTGACGGATACGCCCTCGACCATGTCGAGATGCACACCTGCAACTACAACTGGAAGACCTTCATTGAGGTGTATTTGGAGGATTACCACGTCGGCCCGTTCCACCCCGGACTGGGCAACTTTGTGACATGCGAAGACTTGGCCTGGGAATTCCGCCAGGAGTTTTCCGTTCAAACCGTGGGCGTGGCCAACACCTTTGCCAAACCGGGCTCGGATGTTTACAAGAAATGGCATGAGGTGCTGCTCAACTACCGCAATGGCGCCCTGCCCGAGCGCGGCGCGATCTGGCTCACCTACTACCCCCACATCATGGTGGAGTGGTATCCGCATGTGCTGACCATCTCGACCCTGCACCCGATCAGCGTGGACAAAACGCTCAACATGGTGGCCTTCTTCTACCCCGAAGAGATCGTGGCCTTTGAGCGTGAGTTTGTGGAGGCCCAGCGAGCGGCGTACATGGAAACCTGCATCGAGGATGACGAAATCGCCGAGCGCATGGACGCAGGGCGCAAGGCCTTGTTCGACCGTGGTGAAAACCAATTTGGACCCTACCAAAGCCCCATGGAAGACGGCATGCAGCATTTCCACGAGTGGTACCGCCGGAAAATGGCGTCGCCCTCGACCTGAGCCTCGGCCCCTCCATGCAAGCCCTCTGGATGCTGCTTGGTGCAGCGTTCTTTGCGACGATGGGGGTTTGCGTGAAGTTCGCCGCGGCGCATTTCAATTCCTTTGAGTTGGTTTTCTACCGCGGGCTGGTGGGCTCGGTGTTCATCGGTTTGCTCGCGCGCCAGCGTCGGGTTTCCTTGCGCACGAATTACCCCGGCATGCATTTGTGGCGCTCCGCGGTCGGGGTGTCTTCTCTCTGCGCTTGGTTTACGCCATTGCCGTCTTGCCCTTGCCCACGGCCATGACGCTAAATTACATGAGCGGGGTCTGGATTGCGGCCTTCTTGGTGGGCAGCAGTTGGTTTGCGTTGCGGGGCGGGCCCCGCACGCAGGACACCCAATGGCCATTGGCCACGGCAGTGCTCACGGGCTTTCTGGGGGTGGTGCTCATGTTGCAGCCCACCATTGCCCAGAATCAAATTCTGGCGGGGCTCGTGGGACTGGTCTCGGGCATTTTGGCGGCCTTTGCCTACTTGCAGGTGACGGCCCTGGGGCGAATTGGGGAGCCAGAGACACGCACGGTGTTTTACTTTGCGGTGGGCACCGCCTTGGCGGGATTGGTGGGCATGGCCGTGGTGGGGGTCTCCGCTTGGTCTTGGGCTGATGCGGTATGGCTTTTCCCCGTGGGCTTGTTCGCCTCGCTTGGGCAACTGTGCATGACACGGGCCTACAGCCGGGGGACCACCTTGGTCGTGGCCAACCTGCAATACTCAGGCATTGTTTTTTCCGTGCTCTACAGCATGATGCTGTTTGACGAGGCGATCCCCTGGGTGGGTTGGTTGGGCATGGCCTTGATCATTGCCAGCGGGATGACCTCCACCTTGCTGCGCGCCCGGGCTGCGTCACATTCATCTTCTCCTTGATGTTGAGGAATC
Organism: Limnohabitans sp.; assembly: GCA_018883455.1. GTDB lineage: Bacteria > Pseudomonadota > Gammaproteobacteria > Burkholderiales > Burkholderiaceae_C > Limnohabitans. Next base: position 1,654 of record VEQC01000051.1, read on the forward strand.
CATTCATGTACGACACCTTGATTCATCCCCTCGAATTGCAACGCCTGATGGACTCGGGAAAACCGTTGCGCGTTTTCGATTGCAGCTTTGAACTGATGGATCCAGCGGCAGGACATCGGCAATACCTTGAAGCCCATCTGCCCGGCGCGCACCACGCGGACTTGGAGCATGACCTCAGCACGTTGGACCCAGCGTTGCGGGTGAACGGGGGTCGGCATCCCCTGCCCCAGCGCGAAGTGTTTTTGCAATGGATACAGCGCATGGGCATTCACCATGACACCCAAGTGGTGGTGTATGACCGCCAGGGCATGCTCCACTGTGGCCGCTTGTGGTGGATGCTGCAGTGGTGTGGCCACGCCGCAGTGGCGGTGCTCGATGGCGGATTGGCCGGTTGGCAGGCGGCCGGTGGCGCGGTGGTGGGGGGCGAGGAAGCGCCGCCCGCAGAGAGTGGGTTTGCCCTGCGTCCCCCCCTGGTGAAATGGGTGGACACCGCAACGGTGGCCCAAGGGCTCTCCGGCGGTCAGCAGGTGCTGATCGATGCGCGCGCCACGCCACGTTTTCGGGGGGAGGTCGAACCGCTTGACCCCGTGGCCGGACACATTCCGGGGGCGCTCAACCGGCCTTATGGGCAAAACATCGCGAGTAACGGTTGCTTCAAACCGGCGGCCGAATTGCGGGCTGAATTTGAGGCCTTGCTGGCCGGACGCTCTGCGGCGCACGTGATTCACCACTGCGGCAGCGGCGTGAGTGCGATTCCCAACATTTTGGGCATGCGCTTGGCCGGCTTGGGAACGCCTGCGCTTTATGCGGGCAGTTGGAGTGAGTGGTGCAACACGCCGGGACTCCCCGTGGCACGCGGGGACTGACCTTCGGTGAAGGGGGCCATGGGCTTTGACGTTGGGCTTTGAAGTCGGGCTTTGCGTGGGTTGCGGGGGGGTTGGCTCAGTGGTGCAACCAAATCCCGAGCAGGCCGATGACCGCCATGCCCGAAACCAACCAGAGGACCTGGGCGAGTGTGGCGCGGGGGCTCAACCGCTTTTGGAGCTGCGGAATGAGGTCGGCGAGGGCGACATAGATAAAGCTGCTGGAGGCGACCACCAAAAAGAGTGGCAAGTATTCTTCCAACGCGCCCACCAGGGCATAACCCACCACCCCGCCGACGGTGGTCACCGCACCGCTGAGACTCAAGCGCAAGACCGCGCCTTGCGGCTGCGCTAAGGTTTGACGCAGCACCACCAAATCGCCCACATGGTGGGGAACTTCGTGCGTGAGGACCGCCAACGCCGAGGCCACGCCCAGGCGGGGGTCGGCCATGAAGGCCGCCGCAATCAGAATCCCGTCGCCAAAGGCGTGCAGGCTATCACCCAGCAGGACGGCCCAGCCGCCACTGTGCTGACCCGCCAGAGGGGCGTGGTGGTGGTGATGATGTGGGTGGTGAGGGTCGTGAGCGCCCGATGACGCATGATCGTGATGATGCTCATGACCGTGGTGCCAGAGTTCGGCTTTGTCGAGCAGAAAGAAAAACACCAAGCCCACGAGCAAAACCGCGAACAGGGTTTTGGCCTCCAAATCCGTCTGAACGGCCAACTCAAAGGCCTCCGGCAGCAAACGCATGAAGGCCGTGGCGAGCAACGCGCCAGCGGCCAGACTCAAAAGGTGTTGGGTGAAACGGCCCAGCAAGGCGTTGGCCAAGCCGGCGGCTAGCCAGACACTGCCAACGCCCGCGAGAAGGGTGCCGGCGACAATCGCAAGAAAAATCATCCCCGTATTATCCTGCCTCGGACAAACCGCTCCCCCCACGCGTGCGACTGTGAACCCCGAGACGAACCAAGCGTGAGAAAGCGCTGAAGGGGACGGGACAATTCGGAGGGATCAAACGCGAGCGGATTTGGTCGGAGGCGAGGCTCTCGATCACCTCATACCCCGCGCGTGCGCCCAGGACATCGAATTCGTGAGGCGTGAACAAGCTGCGCATGGGCTCACTACGACTCGCCACAAAGGCCATGAGTTGGGTAAGTTCGTCTCGGGTCTGGGGATCGAGTTGGTCCAACGGCAAGCCGTGATCCACAATGACCTCACTGCCGCTGCAGAGCACGCCGCGCAAGCTCACCAAGGTGTGTTCAATGGCCTCCGGCGCCAGGTAATACGTGGTGCCCATCCAGGAGACATGCGCGGGCTGGGAAGGGTTCCAACCATGCGCCAACAAGAGATCATGGGGCGCAGTGCGTTCAAAATCAATGGCGATGAACTGCGTTTGCGCCTTGGTCTGCAGATCCACCTCACGCGCGGCGAGATGGGTCAATTTTTGCTGTTGGGTGGCAGGGTGATCCAACTCAAAGACACGCACCGGTAGATTCTGCGCGCAACAACGCAAGGCGAAACTGTCAAAACCTGCGCCCAGAAGTAAAAACTGGCGTATCCCTCGATCGATGGCGGCTTGGGCTGTTTGCAAATTGAATTGAGCCCTGAGCAAAATTTGTCCCTGTACGGGACGCAAGCTGCGCAAAACGCGTTCAGACACCAAACGGTAGAGCCAGCCATAGCGCACGACCGTTGACCAAACGGGCCCCAAAAACATTTCCGCCCAAGGATCGTCAAACAAGGTAGCTCCCTCGTGACGCCGATGCCCCGCCCGAACAGCGGCCACCAGTTCAGCGGTTCGACTTGCCGATTTGTCCATACCCACTCCTTTGATGCGGCACGATTGTGCGCTGAGAGTGGATTATTTGTTACCTTTAAGGCTATTTATCTGCGGAAGATTATTCATATTTAATGCGCCTCTTCCCAATTTCGGCCCACCCCGACCTCGGCCAGGAGCGGCACACGCAGGGCGGCCACGCCGGCCATCAGCCGAGGCACCTCTTGGCGCACCCAACCCTCTTCTGCCAGTGGGACCTCAAAGACGAGTTCGTCATGCACCTGCATGATCATGCGCGTGCCGAGTTGCTCCGCCTCAATGGCCGCTTGAACCTGCACCATGCTGAGCTTGATCAAATCGGCCGCGGTGCCTTGCATGGGTGCGTTGATCGCGGCGCGCTCTGCGGCCGCGCGGCGGGGCCCGTTGGGGCTGTTGATTTCGGCCAAGTAGAGACGTCGTCCAAAAACGGTTTGCACATAGCCTTGCGATTTGGCTTGCTCGCGCGTGCTGTCCATGTAACGCTTGACGCCCGCGAAACGCTCGAAATAGCGCGTGATGTAGTTTTTGGCGGCGCCTTGGTCAATGCCCAGGGCCTTGGCCAGGCCGAAGGCGCTCATGCCATAAATCAAACCGAAATTGATGACCTTGGCGTAGCGTCTTTGCTCGGTGCTGACCGCCTCCGGGGAGAGGCCGAACACTTCGGCCGCAGTGGCGCGGTGGACATCGAGGCCATCGTGAAAGGCTTTGAGTAGCGCCGCATCTTCGCTGAGGTGCGCCATGATGCGCAACTCAATTTGGCTGTAGTCGGCACTGGCAATCACACAACCCTCGGGGGCTACAAAGGCCTCACGCACCTTGCGCCCTTCGGCGGTGCGGATGGGAATATTCTGCAGGTTGGGATCATTGCTCGAGAGACGCCCCGTGACCGCCACCGCTTGGGCGTAATGGGTGTGTACTCGGCCCGTGCGCGGGTGCGCCAATTGGGCGAGCTTGTCGGTGTAGGTGCCTTTGAGCTTGCTAAGCGATCGGTGTTCGAGCAGTTTGGCAGGAAGGGGGTAGTCTTCCGCAAGTTTTTCGAGCACTTCTTCGTCCGTGCTGCGCGCCCCCGTGGCGGTTTTTTTCACCACGGGCATGCCGAGCTTGTCGAAAAAAATCTCGCCCAATTGCTTGGGGCTGCTGAGGTTGAAAGGCTGGCCTGCGATGGCATAGGCTTCCTCTTCCAACTTGAGGATGCGTTGCCCGAGCGTATGGCTTTGCGCGGCGAGAGCCGCCGCATCGATTTGAACGCCTTGGCGCTCGATTTGAAAGAGCACCTCGCTGCTTTGGATTTCCAGCTCGTAAATGCGCATCAATCCCCCATCGGCCTGCAAACGCGGCCACAAGGTGAGGTGCACGTCAAAGGTCAGATCGGCATCCTCGCAGGCGTAATGGGCAGCGCGAGGGACGTCCACTTGGCTAAACGGAATCTGGTGTGCCCCTTTACCGCACAAGGCCTCATAGCTCATGCCTTGGCGCCCCACATGGCGCAGCGCCAAACTCTCAAGGTTGTGCGGTTTATGGACTTCCAGTACGTAGCTCTGCAACATGGTGTCGTGGGCGTAGCCGCGCACATGGATGCCATGGTTGGCGAACACGTGGCGGTCGTATTTGATGTGCTGACCGAGCTTGGGGCGGGAGGCGTCCTCTAACCACGGCTTGAGACGCGCCAAAACCGATTCCAGGGGCAATTGCGCAGGTGTGTCTGGTCCGCTGTGCGCGAGCGGTATGTAGGCGGCGACGCCCGGGGCGGTGGCCAAGCTAATGCCCACGATTTCGGCATGCATTTCGTGCAGCGAGGTGGTCTCGGTGTCAATGGCAACCAACTCGGCTTGGTTGATCAAGGCCCACCAACGGTCGAAGGTGTTCCAATCCAAGACGGTCTCGTACTGCACCTCACCTTGCACGTGCGACTGGACGGCGGGAGCGTCCTCCGACTCGGCGGCAGGCGCAGCGCGCCGCGCTGGGGCGGCCGAGCCAGGCGCAGGCGCCGCCTCGCCCCCTTCGGTGAGTTGGCGCACCAGCGACTGAAAACCATACTGCGCGTAGAAATCGCGCAAAGCGGGGGTGTCAGGCTCGCGCAGGTGTAAATCGTCCAAAGCCGGTAAGCGCGGGAGATGGGCGGCCAAATCGCAATCGGTCTTGATGGTGACCAAGGCCCGCCCCGTGGGCAGCCACTCGCGTGCCGCACGCAGGTTCTCACCAGCCACGCCCTTGATGGCGTCGGCCTGCGCCAAGAGCGCATCCAGAGAGCCATATTCCTGGAGCCATTTGGCAGCCGTTTTAGGCCCGACTTTTTGCACACCGGGCACGTTGTCCACCGGGTCGCCCACCAAGGTCTGGTAGTCGATCATTTGCTCGGGCGGCACGCCAAACTCGGCCTGCACGCCAGCCACATCGCGGCGCTTACCGTTCATGGTGTCGATCACCGTGATGTGGGGGGTGACGAGTTGACTCAAGTCCTTGTCGCCACTCGAGATGATGACCTCGATGCCCTGGGCAGCGGCCAGTCGGGCGAGGGTGCCAATGACATCGTCAGCTTCCACCCCGGAGACGTCAAGCACGGGCCAGCCGAGCAGACGCACGACTTCGTGGATCGGCGCGATCTGGCTGCGCAAATCGTCTGGCATGGGCGCACGATGCGCCTTGTACTCGGGGTACAGGGTTTCACGGAAGGTCGGGCCCTTGGCATCAAACACGCACGCCGCGTAAAAACAGGGCATTTCCTTGCGCAAACTGCGCATCATATTGATCATTCCCCGGATGGCGCCCGTGGCGGCGCTCGTGGGGTCTCCCGGCACGGCGCGCAAATCAGGCATGGCGTGAAAGGCACGGTATAAATAGCTGGAACCGTCGACCAGCAATAGGGTTGGAGAAACTTCGCTCATGGGGGGATTGTCCACACTTCTGAGCGGACTCGGCCAGGGACTTGGCGGCCTCGTAGAATCCAGCCATGGCCGTCTTCACTGAAGTTTCTGAATCTACCGCCAGCGACCTGTTGGCTTCCCTGCAATTGGGCGAACTGGTTTCCCTGCGTGGCATCGAGGGTGGCATTGAGAACACCAACTATTTTCTGACCAGCAGCCGTGGGGAGTACGTACTCACCCTGTTTGAGCGACTCAGCCACGAGCAGTTGCCGTTCTACCTCTACCTGATGAAGCACCTGGCCGGACGGGGTATCCCCGTGCCCGACCCGGTTTGCAATGCCCAAGGCGATGTGTTGCTCACGGTCGAAGACAAACCCGCTGCCGTCGTCAATCGATTGCGCGGTCAAAGCGTGCTCACCCCCGAGGCCAGCCACTGCGCGGCTGTGGGGGCGATGTTGGCCAAGATGCATTTGGCCGGACGAGACTATGCCCGAGAGCAACCCAATTTGCGTGGCTTGGCTTGGTGGAACGACACCCTACCCGTGATTTGGCCCCATTTGACGGAAGACCAGCGCACCTTGATCGCGGCTGAGTTGGCGCTGCAAAACCATGTGGCGGCAGGCTCCGCCTATGAAGCCTTGCCGCGTGGGCCGGTGCATGCCGATTTGTTCCGTGACAACGTGATGTTTGAAGACGGCGTTTTGACCGGATTCTTTGACTTCTACTTTGCGGGTTGCGACACCTGGCTCTTCGACCTTGCGGTTTGCCTCAACGATTGGTGCATCGTGCACAGCGCGGATGCTCAGGCCGACGGGCAGTGGCAGCCCGAACTGGCGCAGGCGTTTGTGCAGGCCTATCAGGGCGTGCGCCCCTTGAGCCCGGCCGAACGGGCGCTCTTTAACCCTATGCTGCGTGCCGCCGCATTGCGCTTTTGGATCTCCCGCCTGTGGGACTTTCACTTGCCGCGCGAGGCGAGCATGCTCAAAGCCCACGATCCGAGCCACTTCGAGAATGTTCTGCGCGCCCGACGCGATCAAGCCCTGGCAGTACCGGTACCCTTGTCCGCATCCTAGGCGATGGAGGCCTTGGCATGAAGCTTAAGCTGCAACCCGCGAGTCAAGGGGCACTTTGGGTTCGACAAGGGATACGGGCGTTTTGGCGTCAGCCGTTTGCCATGACGGCGCTGTTTTTCCTGCTGATGCTGCTCATCTCGCTGGTCTCGGCGTTTCCTGTGGTGGGCAGTTTGGCCGCGCTCGCTTTGTTCCCCCCTCTCTCCCTGGGGTTGATGGCCGCCACACGCGAAATTGAAATGGCGCGCTTTCCACGCCCCTGGATCTTGTTCACAGCCTTTCGCCAAGGCAAGGCCCGCACGCTCGACATGCTCATGATTGGCGGGCTCTATGCCGTGGCATTCGCAGCGTTGATGCTCTTGGCTTCCTTGCTCGATGAGGGGCAACTCGCCCGCATGTACCTCGCGGGAGACCCCATTGAGGTGGAAACGCTGGTCAAAACCGAGTTCCAAAACGCCTTGTGGCTCGCCATGCTGCTCTACTTGCCCGTGTCCGCCATTTTTTGGCATGCGCCAGCCTTGGTGCACTGGCACGGTATCCCGGTGGGCAAAAGCCTGTTCTTCAGCGCCATAGCCTGCCTGCGCAATTGGAAAGCCTACCTGACCTACTTCATCGTCTGGACGTTGATCTTCAGCGCCACCATTTTGTTGCTCACCACCCTCTCCCAACTCATGGGCGGCAGCGAACTCATCTCCGGTGCCATCGTCCCGGCCCTGATGATGCTCATGGCGATGTTCTTCTCCTCCACCTTCTACACCTTCGTCGACAGCTTCGACAACACCCACTACGGCTAACCGCTGCCCTCCCACCTCCCCTCCCCTCGCCTAGACATCCCTTAATTGGAGCCAAATAAATTGGGGTCAGACCCCAATTTATTTGTGACATCTGGTGGGTGAGCTGGCAAAACTGCTGGGTTGCGACACCTCACTTAATTGGGGTCTGACCCCAATTTATTTGTGACATCTGATGGGTGAGCTGGCAAAACTGCTGGGTTGCGATGCCTCACTTAATTGGGGTCTGACCCCAATTTATTTGTGACATTTGGTGGGTGAGCTGGCAAAACTGCTGGGTTGCGACACCTCACTTAATTGGGGTCTGACCCCAATTTATTTGTGACATTTGGTGGGTGAGCTGGCAAAACTGCTGGGGTGCGACGACTCACTTCATTGGGGGCTGGCCCCAATTTATTCTCTTGGAGGGGCTGTTGCTGGTGTGGGGTTAGGGGATGGGGGTGAGTTTGGCGACGGAGAGGGCGAGCCATTTTTGGCCGTGGCGGGGGAAGTTGACTTGGGCGCGGGCGTCGTCGCCGCTGCCTTCGACTTGGAGGACGGTGCCTTCGCCGAATTTGGTGTGGAAGACTTGCACGCCGGACTGGACCCAGGCGTTGGGGCCGGGGCTTTGGGTTTGGCGCGGGTTTTGGCTCAGGCGCTCGGCGCTGGTGACGGTTTGGGTCCAGTCGCTGGGGGCTTGGCGCCAGGCGGCTTGGGGGCTCACATGGCCGGAGCCGGGGCCGCTGTAGAGGCCTTTGGCGGGAGTGAGCCACTTGAGGGTGTGCTCGGGGAGTTCATCGAGAAAGCGACTGCGCAGGTTGTAGCGGGTTTGACCGTGCAGCATGCGGGTCTGGGCGTGGCTCAGGTAGAGGCGTTTGCGCGCGCGGGTGATGGCCACGTACATGAGTCGGCGCTCTTCTTCGAGTCCCTCGAAATCGCTCATGGCGTTTTCATGGGGAAACAGTCCCTCTTCCAAGCCGGTGATGAAGACGGCGTCGAACTCCAAGCCCTTGGAGGCGTGGATGGTCATCATTTGAATGGCGTCCTCGCCAGCTTGGGCCTGGTTATCGCCAGATTCGAGCGCGGCGTGGGTGAGAAACGCAGCCAGGGGAGAGAGGGTCTCGCCGGTGTCGGGGGCGATGGTGGGGTCGAGTGGCGCCTCGCTGGGAGGACTGTCCGCGGCAGCTTGCGCAGCGCCCTCGGGCAAGGCGACGGCGTCGCGCCCAAAGCCCTCTTGGGTGACGAAGCTCTCAGCGGCGTTGACGAGTTCGTTGAGGTTCTCGATGCGGTCAGCCCCCTCTCGCTCGTTTTGGTAGTGGGTGATGAGGCCGGACTGGTCGATGACGAGTTCGATGATCTCGCGCAGGTTGAGTCCGGCGGTTTGCTCGCGCATGACGTCTATGCGCGCCAAAAATGCACCCAAGTTCGCCCCAGCCTTGCCGGGTACGGCGCTCACGGCGTCGGCAAGCGCGCAGCCGGCGGCGCGGGCCGCATCTTGTAATTGTTCAATGCTGCGCGCGCCAATACCGCGCGGGGGGAAATTGACGACGCGCAGGAAGCTGGTGTCGTCGCGGGGGTTCTCCAGCAAGCGCAGATAGGCCAAGGCGTGTTTGATCTCGGCGCGCTCGAAAAAGCGCAAGCCCCCATAGACGCGGTAGGGCATGGCGGCATTAAAGAGGGCCGTTTCAATCACGCGGCTCTGGGCGTTGCTGCGATAGAGGATGGCGATTTCGTGGCGGTGGGCTATGCCGTTGGCGCCCGGCCCATCACGGCCATCACGCAGGAGCTGCTTGATTTCTTCCACCAGCCACTGGGCCTCGGCAAAGTCGCTCGTGGCCTCATACACCCGCACGGGTTCGCCCTCGCCCTGCTCGGTGCGCAGGTTTTTGCCCAATCGGTTGCGGTTGTGTCCGATGAGGTGATTGGCGCTGTCGAGGATGTTGCTGTAGCTGCGGTAATTTTGTTCGAGCTTGATGGGGTTTTCGACCCCATACTCCCGCACAAAGTCAGCCATATTGCCCACGCGCGCGCCGCGAAATGCGTAGATGCTTTGGTCGTCATCGCCGACCGCAAAGATGGCGCCGCCCTCTTCCGATGGGGCGCCGACGATCATCTTGATCCAAGCGTACTGCAAGGTGTTGGTGTCTTGGAACTCGTCAACCAGCACGTGGCGAAAGCGACGGCGGTAGTGCTCGCGCAAGGGATCGTTGTCGCGCAGCAGCTCATAGGTGCGCAACATCAGTTCGCCAAAGTCCACCACGCCTTCGCGTTGGCACTGGGCCTCATAGAGATCGTAGATTTCGACGCGCTTGCGGTCGTCGGCATCACGCACGGGAACGTCTTTGGGGCGCTGAGCGTCTTCTTTGCAACCGGCGATGAACCATTGCAGTTGCTTGGGTGGGAAGCGCTCTTCGTCGACTTGGAACTGTTTGCACAGGCGCTTGATGGCGCTGAGTTGGTCCTGCGTGTCGAGGATCTGGAATGACTGGGGCAGGTTGGCCAATTTCCAATGCGCGCGCAAAAAACGGTTGCACAGGCCGTGAAAGGTTCCCACCCACATGCCCCGCACGGGCACGGGCAGCATGGCTGAGAGCCGGGTGAGCATTTCGCGAGCGGCTTTGTTGGTAAATGTCACCGCCAAGATGCCGCCCGGACCTACCCTGCCCTGCTGGAGCAGCCAGGCGATGCGGGTGGTGAGCACGCGCGTTTTGCCCGAGCCGGCGCCGGCCAGGATAAGGGCGTGCTGATCGCCCAGGGTGACGGCTTTGGCTTGCTCGTCGTTGAGGCCTTGCAGGAGGGGGGAGGCGGTGTCGGAGAAACCGGTTGCCGTGCCAAAAGTGGGTTGCATGGGGGGATTTTAGGTGGCAGACAAGGCTGTTAGAATCGATCACCGGGCCCAAGCTTCTTGCGCCCGGTTTTTTGTTGCCCACCGGGTTCGCCTCTGCGACCCCAGCACATCACAACCGGCCAGGCCAAGCGCTCAATTTTTTGTTTTCTTTGGAGCTTGGAATCATGGAAATCTTTGATTACGACAATATTTTGTTGCTGCCCCGCAAGTGCCGGGTCAATAGCCGCTCGGAGTGCGACGCAGGCGTGACTCTGGGTAGCCGCAAATTCCGCCTGCCGGTGGTGCCGGCGAACATGAAGACGGTGGTGGACGAGTCCATTTGCGTCTGGATGGCCAAGAACGGTTACTTTTACGTCATGCACCGTTTCGATATCGACAATGTGAAGCTGGTGCGCGATATGCACGCTCAAGGGGTGTACGCCTCGATCTCCTTGGGTGTGAAAAAACCCGATTACGAGACAGTGGATCGTCTCAAGGCCGAGGGCTTGATTCCGGAATACATCACGATCGACATTGCCCATGGCCATGCCGATAGCGTGCGGGACATGATTGGCTACCTCAAGCAACACTTGCCGCAGAGCTTTGTGATTGCGGGCAATGTGGCCACGCCCGAGGCGGTGATTGACCTCGAGAACTGGGGCGCCGACGCCACCAAAGTGGGGGTGGGGCCGGGCAAGGTGTGTATCACCAAACTCAAGACGGGTTTTGGGACGGGTGGCTGGCAACTCTCCGCGCTCAAATGGTGCGCTCGTGTCGCGACCAAGCCGATCATTGCCGATGGCGGCATCCGCAGTCATGGCGATATCGCCAAGAGCATTCGTTTTGGCGCGAGCATGGTGATGATCGGTTCGCTCTTTGCGGGCCACGAGGAATCGCCGGGTAAGACGGTGGAAGTCGATGGCGAGTTGTTTAAGGAATACTACGGCTCGGCGTCTGACTTCAACAAAGGCGAATACAAGCACGTCGAGGGCAAGCGTATTCTGGAGCCGATCAAGGGCAAACTGGCCGACACCCTGGTGGAAATGGAGCAGGATGTGCAAAGCTCCATTAGCTATGCCGGGGGCAAGAGCCTCATGGACATCCGCAAGGTCAATTACGTGATTCTGGGTGGCGACAACGCCGGCGAACACCTATTGATGTGAGCGCCGCGCCAACGGCGGGGGCTGGCTTAGCCCCTAGCCATTGGCGACGTGGGAATTACTCGCCCAAGACCAATTCCGACGCGACGCGGTGCAGGCTGTGGCCGGACTGGGCCATGGCTTCGACAATGTTGAAGTGGTGCAGACTCGGGGCGACGGCGCACAGCGGGACGCGCTTTTCTCCCCAGGCATCGCGGATGGATTGGTTCTGGCGCAAAAACTCGGCGCTTTCCTCTCCACCAGCCACGGCATAGAGCTTGCCATGCTTGGGCGCAGGCATGCAGGCTGGGCTCACGCGCAAGGCTTCGGCGGGGGTTAAACGCAAATCGTTTTCCAGAAAGTCCACGTGCAGGAGGGGTCGCAAGTCGTGCACGCCGGAGACCGTCATGGCGGCCTTGACCAAATCGGCCGGCAAATCTGCCCCCACTTGTTTCCACTGGCAGGCCAGCATCATGCTCGCGAGGTGCCCTCCCGCAGAGTGACCGATGACCGAGATGCGATCCCGATCGCCGCCAAATTGACGGATGTTGCGCCAAACCCAGGCCAAAGCCTCCGTCATTTGCAGGCAGATTTGGGCGATTGTGACTTGGGGGCACAGCGCGTAATTCACCACCACGACCAAGGCCCCTTGGTGCGTAAAAGAGGGCGCGATAAAGGAGAAATCGGATTTATCGAGGGAGCGCCAGTAGCCTCCATGGATGAAGACCAAGACGGGCATGGACTTGCCCGCGACGGGAGGTGGAAACACATCGAGCCCCATGTTGGGCCCTTGGCCATAGGCAATGTCGAGAAAGCCGAGCTCTTGATCACGGACTTGCGCCGAGGCGGTTTTCCATTGCGCGAAATGATGCGCGTGATCGGGCACCATGGCGCGGTTGTTGTACATCGCGTCATACCAAGCGGCATCGTGCTTCATATTTTTTTCTCCAATCGGATCTGGGCATTGAGCCAACTGCGGTTTCGGGTTTCACTGGATTCGACGAGCGATCCGTTGTTGAAGGTGTTGCCCGTGGTGAAGAGACGAGGATCGAGGTTGTTCAAGCTCAACCGCCAAGCGGTGCGGGGATCCACGCGCCAGACTACATAGGCATCGACAACCCGCTTCTGGGAGGTGAAGAGGGTTTGCACGTCGCTGGTGCGAGTGGTGTAGCCGGGGTTGTAGTTGAGGTTGCCGCCCAGGGTGAAGGGGGCGCTGCGCAAGCGGTAGTCACCACCCAAGTTGAGGGTCATGCGCGGTTGTTGGTCTAGGCGGTTATTGGGCCCCGGAACGCTCAAGACGCGGCTAC
>VEQC01000245.1 GCA_018883455.1 Limnohabitans sp.
GTTTGAGTGTGGGCATCAACCTGCCCCAAATGCCGCGCGACCAGAAACAAGCCGCGTACCAAGCGGACATCACCTACGGCACCAACAACGAGTTTGGATTTGATTACCTGCGTGACAACATGGTCTATGAGTCCCAAGACCGTGTGCAACGCCGCCTGTCCTATGCCATCGTGGACGAGGTGGATTCCATCTTGATTGACGAGGCGCGCACGCCCCTCATCATCAGCGGGCAGGCCGAAGACCACACCGCGCTCTACCTGGCGATGAAGCAAGTCGTGCCGCACTTGCAGCGTCAGATTGGCGAGGAAGACCCGCGCACGGGCGAGGGCATCATCACCCCGGGCGACTTCACGGTGGATGAAAAAGCGCACCAGGTCTACCTCACCGAGAGCGGCCACGAAGTGGCAGAGAAGTTGCTCGCGGAAATGGGTTTGCTGCCCGAGGGCGCTTCGCTCTACGATCCGGCCAACATCACCCTCATGCACCACCTCTACGCCGCTCTGCGTGCGCAGCACCTCTACCACCGGGATCAGCATTACGTGGTGCAAAACAACGAGATCGTGATTGTCGATGAGTTCACCGGCCGCCTCATGGCGGGACGCCGTTGGAGCGATGGCTTGCACCAAGCGGTGGAAGCCAAGGAAGGTGTGGCCATTCAGGCCGAAAACCAAACCCTGGCCTCCATCACCTTCCAGAATTACTTCCGCCTGTACGGCAAGCTCGGCGGCATGACCGGCACAGCCGATACCGAGGCCTACGAGTTTCAGGAAATCTACGGCCTCGAAACCGTCATCATTCCGCCCAACAAGCCCAGCCGCCGCGACGACCAGCAAGACCGCGTCTACAAAACCACGGCCGAGAAATACAAGGCCGCCATTGACGACATTCGTGAGTGCCACGAGCGGGGCCAACCGGTGCTGGTGGGCACGTCTTCCATCGAGAACTCAGAGATCATCTCGCGCTTGCTGGATCAGGCCAAATTGCCGCACCAAGTGCTCAACGCCAAGCAGCATGCCCGCGAAGCCGATATCGTGGCGCAAGCCGGCCGTCCGCACATGATCACCATTGCCACCAATATGGCGGGGCGCGGCACCGACATCGTGCTCGGCGGCAATGTGGAGAAGGCCATTGCGGCCTTGGAAGCGGACGAAACGCTCGCTCCAGAGGCACGCAAAACGCAAGTGGATGCGCTGCGCGTGCAGTGGACCAAAGACCATGAGAAGGTCAAGTCGCTCGGAGGCTTGCGCATCATCGCCACCGAGCGGCATGAGTCGCGCCGCATTGACAACCAGCTGCGGGGTCGCTCGGGCCGTCAGGGCGATCCGGGTTCCTCCCGCTTCTATTTGAGCCTAGACGATCCGCTCATGCGAATTTTCGCCGGCGAGCGCGTCAAGGCCATCATGGACCGTCTCAAGATGCCCGAAGGCGAAGCCATTGAAGCGGGCATGGTCACGCGCAGCATCGAGAACGCGCAGCGCAAAGTGGAGGCGCGCAATTTTGATGTTCGTAAACAGCTGCTCGAATACGATGATGTCTCCAACGACCAACGCAAGGTGATCTATCAGCAGCGCAACGATATCCTCGATGCGAGCGACCTCACCGCCCAAATCACCGCTTTGCGTGAAGGCACCTTTGCCGATTTGGTGCGCCAACATGTACCGCCGGAGTCGGTCGAGGAACAATGGGATTTGGTCAGCCTGCAGCGCGCCCTCGACCAAGAGTGGGGCTTGTCGCTCGACTTGGTGGGCAAGGTGCAGGCCTCCACCAGTGTGACGGATGAGGACATCCAGCAATGGGTCGTGGACGCCGCCCATGAGGCCTTTGCGGCCAAACTCGAGCAAGTCGGTCCGGAACAGTTCATGCCTTTCATGCGCATGATCCTCCTCCAAAGCCTCGACACCCATTGGCGTGAACACCTCGCTGCGCTGGATTATTTGCGTCAGGGCATCCACTTGCGCGGCTATGCGCAAAAGCAGCCCAAGCAAGAATACAAGCGCGAGGCCTTCGAACTCTTTGGCCAGTTGCTCGAAGCCGTGCGGCATCAAGTCACTCGCAGCCTCATGACCGTGCGCATCGAATCGGGTGAGCAAATTGAACAGGCCGCGCACGACATCGAAGACCGCGCCGAGCACATCCAAAACGTCACTTACACGGCGCCCAATGAGAGCGGTGAGCCCGAGTCCATCACCGACGCCAACACCGTCATGCCGGCGGTGGGGCGCAACGACCCCTGTCCTTGTGGCAGTGGAAAAAAATACAAGCACTGCCATGGCCGCTTGGCCTGATTGAACATGCCCGTCAACCTTCCTCCCCTCGACCCGTCCTCCCTGCACCCCATTCGCGGCGTTCGCTTAGGCGTGACCGAGGCCGGCATTCGCAAGGCGCAGCGCAAAGACTTGAGCGTCTTGCTTCTCGATGAGGGGGTGAGCGTGGGCGGCGTGTTCACCCGCAACCGTTATTGCGCGGCCCCCGTGCAGGTCTGCCAAGCGCACCTGGCCAGCGGCGAGCCGATCCGGGCCCTGGTCATCAACACCGGCAACGCCAATGCGGGTACAGGCGAGAGCGGCTTGCAGCACGCGAAACAAACCTGTGAGGCCTTGGCGGCGCAACTGCAACTCAAACCCCAGGCCATCCTGCCGTTCTCGACCGGGGTCATCATGGAGCCGCTGCCCGTGGGGCGTTTGATCGCCGGTTTACCCCAAGCGGTGGCCGACGCCCAACCCCACCACTGGGGACGTGCGGCCGAAGGCATCATGACCACGGACACCGTACCCAAGGGGGCCAGCACTTCCTTGGTGATTGAGGGCGAGACCGTGCACATCACCGGCATTAGCAAGGGGGCGGGCATGATTCGCCCCAATATGGCCACCATGCTCGGCTTTTTGGCCACGGACGCCCGTGTGGCGCCAGAGCTCGTGGCCCCGTTGACGCGCCAACTCGCCGAGGTTTCCTTTAATCGCATCACCATTGATGGCGACACCTCCACCAATGATTCTTTTGTGTTGATCGTCACGCAAAAAGCCGGCCATGCGCCCATCACTTCTCTGGAGAGTGAGGCCGGCCAAGCGCTGGTGGCGGCCCTCACGCGCACCGCGCAACAACTCGCGCACGCGATCGTGCGTGACGGCGAGGGCGCCACCAAGTTCATCACCATCGCCGTTGAAGGTGGGCGTGACGCTGCCGAGTGCCGTCTGGCCGCCTACGCCATCGCCCACTCGCCCTTGGTCAAAACCGCGTTTTTCGCGAGCGACCCTAACCTAGGC
>VEQC01000052.1 GCA_018883455.1 Limnohabitans sp.
GAGTTGCGCATGCCGTCCTGGGCGATTTTCTTGCGCAGGGCCTCCCAATCCAAGGTGCTCGAACGGTCAACTTCCACATAGCCACCACGCGCTTGGGCCAGCATGTCCAGCGTGTCGAGCGGCAAAATGCCCTTATCCCAGAGCGAGCCGCGGTAGGAGCTGTAAGTGCCCCGCTCTTTGGCCAGTTCAGTCGAAGCCCAGTAGGCGTAATAGCAAACGGCTTCCATCGAGCGGTCGGCGAATTCGACGGCTTCGGTTGAGGCGTAGGGAATGCGCATTTCATACAGGCTGTCCTGGAAGGACATGATGCCCATGCCAACCGGGCGATGGCGCAGGTTGGAGTCACGCGCTTTCTTGACGGCGTAGTAGTTGATGTCGATCACGTTGTCGAGCATGCGCATGGCCGTGGAAATCGTGCGCTTGAGTTTTTCGTGATCGAGCATCTTGCCCTGCGGGCCGTCCATGAGGTGCTGCACCAGGTTGATCGAGCCGAGGTTACACACGGCGGTTTCGGTGTCGCTGGTGTTGAGGGTGATCTCGGTGCAGAGGTTGGACGAATGCACGACACCGGCGTGCTGCTGCGGGGAGCGCACGTTGCAAGCATCCTTGAAGGTGATCCAGGGGTGCCCGGTTTCGAACAGCATGGTGAGCATCTTGCGCCAGAGATCGACGGCGGCAACGGTCTTGCTCGGCTTGATTTCGCCGTTGCGGGCGCGCGCCTCGTAAGCCACATAGGCGCGCTCGAAATCGCTGCCGTAGAGGTCGTGCAAATCCGAGCAGTCGGCGGGCGAGAAGAGGGTCCACTCGCCGTTTTCCATCACCCGACGCATGAAGAGATCCGGAATCCAGTTGGCCGTGTTCATGTCGTGCGTGCGGCGGCGATCGTCGCCCGTGTTTTTACGCAACTCCAAGAACTCCTCGATATCGAGGTGCCAGGTTTCCAAATAGGTGCACACCGCGCCCTTGCGCTTGCCGCCCTGATTCACCGCGACAGCGGTGTCGTTGACGACTTTGAGGAAGGGCACCACGCCTTGCGACTCGCCATTGGTGCCTTTGATATGGCTGCCCAAGGCGCGCACACGGGTCCAGTCGTTGCCCAGGCCTCCGGCGAACTTGGAGAGCAAGGCGTTTTCCTTGATGGACTCATAAATACCATCGAGGTCGTCCGGCACGGTCGTGAGGTAGCACGAGGAGAGCTGCGAGCGCAGGGTGCCGCTGTTGAAGAGGGTCGGCGTGGACGACATGAAGTCAAACGACGACAGCACTTCGTAGAACTCGATGGCGCGGGTTTCGCGGTCAATTTCATTGAGCGCCAAGCCCATGGCCACGCGCATGAAGAAGGTTTGCGGCAGCTCGATGCGGGTTTTGCGCACGTGCAGGAAATAGCGGTCGTAGAGGGTTTGCAGGCCCAAGTAGTCAAAGCGACGGTCGCGCTCGGGCTTGAGGGCGCGCCCCAGGCGCACCAGGTCAAACTGCAGCAGACGGTCGTCGAGCAGCTGGTTGTCCACGCCCTTTTTGATGCTCTGCGGGAAAAAGTTGGCATAGGCCTCCGCCATGTCAGCGGGCTGGGTTTCCTGGCCCAACACCTCTTTGACAATGGTGTGCATCAACAGACGCGCGGTGGCGTAGTTGTAGTCGGGGTCTTTCTCGATCAGGGTGCGCGAGGCCAAAATGGCCGCCTTGTAGACCTCTTCCATGGGCACGCCGTCGTAGAGGTTGCGCAGGGTTTCGCTCAAGATGGGCTCCGGGCGGATGTCCGCTGACAGGCCTTGGCAGGACTGGCGGATGAGCGCTTCGAGTCGATCGAGGGCGAGCGGAACGCGTTGACCGTTATCGGTCACATGCAGGGTGGGCATGGTCGGTGCCGCTTCTTGTTTCACTTGGGCACGTTCTTGGGCCCGGCGTTCGCGGTACAGCACATAAGCCCGGGCGATTTCGTGGTGGCCGCCACGCATGAGGCCAAGCTCCACCTGGTCTTGCACGTCTTCAATGTGGAAGGTGCCACCGGCTGGGCGCGAGCGCACCAACGCACGCACCACCGCTTGGGTGAGGGCTTCAACCGTTTCCCGCACACTGGCAGAGGCAGCACCCTGGGTGCCGTGGACCGCCAGAAACGCTTTCATCATGGCCACGGCAATTTTGGCGGGCTCGAAAGGAACCACGGCGCCATTGCGGCGGATGATCTGGTAGTGCGCCAAGGTGCTGCTCACCGTGGTGGCGGCGAAGTCCTGGGCGGTGGCAGGGGCTTGCATGGGGGTCGCGTGCGAGCTGATCTCGGCGTGCTGCATGGCTTTTTTTCTTCCTTTGTTCTTGGAGTGGGACGCACGCAAACCATACCGGGCGCACCGGCCGAGAATGACTCACATGACGAGGTCACACTATACCTAGTGTTTGACTCGAGTTCAAGACGCTACAGGTAGTGTTTATGCCGATTTGCGCGCCAATCCCATTTCGCTTCGCGAAACGTGTGCCGGCGAGTGAATCCTCATGCGGGTTCGGTGCGGCGAGCGTTGTGCAGACGGGGTTTGGCAGGGGGTTTGCGCCGCCAAGCCGCATCGAATCGGCCTGCGTCGCTCGCTCGGTGGCGCCATCGCGGCAGGATTGAATTCAGCCCGCCGTGCTGGGGAATGTGGCAGGCGGCCAACCCAGCTGATCGCGCAGGCGTCGCCAGTCAAATCCAGCGCCCGGATCCCCCTTGCGCCCGGGGGCGATATGCTCGTGCCCTTGAACGGATTGGATGGGCCACTGGGCCACGAGGGCTTGGGCCAAGCTGCCCAAACTGTCGTATTGGGCCTCCTCGAAAGTCTCGCCTTCCAGCCCCTCGAGCTCCACGCCCACTGAAAAATCGTTGCAGTTATCGCGCCCCGCGAAATGCGAGGCGCCCGCATGCCAGGCGCGTCGCTCCACGCTCACAAACTGCCAAAGCGCGCCATCGCGGCGGATGAAGAAATGCGCGGAGACTTCCAGGCCCCGCAAGCCCGCGAAATAAGGATGGGCATCGCAGTCCAAGGAGTTGGTGAAGAGCTGGGCCACTTGCGGTCCGCCGTACTCACCGGGGGGCAGACTGATGGCGTGCAGCACCAGCAAATCAATCGGCACGCCCGGCGGGCGAGGGCCGTGGTTGGGGCAAGGGTAGGCGTGGGCAAAGGCATACCAGCCGTCGCGCCACAGTGGAGCGCTCATGGCGCGCGGTCTCCAGCGCGTTGGCGGTGTGCCTCACAGCAGTAGGCGCCGAGCGTGCCGTGCACCACTTCGGCTTGGGGCACATGCAGGCCGCACAACTGGCATGGCAACATGGCCTGGGCGGGATCCGGTGCGGATGGCGGGCGGGATCCCCCGTTCTTGGCGCGACGTTTGAGGCGAAAGAGGGCAATCAAGCCCACCAGAACGATGGCCAGAACAAGATACTTCACGCGCTGCGCCCCAAGACGACCTCCAGCACGAAGCGCGAGCCTGCATAGGCCAGCAACAACAGCCCACAACCCAAATACAGGACGCGCACGGCCACCCGGCCGCGCCAGCCAAAGTGGCGTCGGCCCCACAGCAAACTGGCAAAGCTGACCCAAGCCAGCACGGAGAACACGGACTTGTGATTCCATTGCCATGCTGATCCGTAAATCGCTTCCCCAAAAAACAGGCCTGCCAGCAGCGTGGCGCTCAACAGCACAAAGCCCGCATACACAAAACGAAAGGTCAGTCGCTCCAGCGTGAGCAAGGGCAGCCCCACAGGGTTATCGACCGCCTTGCGAATATTGGCCTCGGCGCGTTGCATGAGCCAGGCGTGGCCCAGGGCTGCTGCAAAAAGGCCGTAGGCGGACAAGCCCAAGGCCCAGTGCAGGGGAAGCCAGAGCGAGGTGTCGGTGTGCAGGGCTGTGCCGGGGAAAATGGCCGCCAACAGTACCGCCAGCGCTCCCAGACTGGTCCAAGCCCAGCGGGTGCGCAACTGCGGAAACCAATGTTGTTCTAATAAATAAAGCATGAGCAAAAGCCATGCGGTGACCGAGAGCGCGGGCGCAAAGCCAAAGTGCAGCACGCCGCCATCCCAAGGGGCCCACAGAAAATAAAACAACCCTAACCCGTGCAAGGCCAGCGGGACCCACAGCAGGCGTTGGCCGCGGGGCAGGCGTGGCCCGAGCCAACCCGTGAGCCAGTAGGCCGCCGCCGTGGGCAAGGCTAGGCTCCACGCAGAAGGGAGGTCGCTCGCTAGAATCATGTCTTTAGTTTAGCCGCCAAGCGCCTCGTTTGGTGGCGCACCCGAGAAAACTATGGCCACAACCCTGACCGACAAGCTCTCCCGCCTCGTCAAGACGCTCAGCGGACAAGCGCGCATCACCGAGAGCAACGTCGCTGACATGTTGCGCGAGGTGCGCATGGCCTTGCTGGAAGCGGATGTGGCCCTGCCCGTCGTGCGCGATTTCATCGCTCGGGTGAAAGAGAAGGCCTTGGGGCAGGAAGTGGTGGGCTCTTTGCAGCCCGGGCAAGCCTTGGTGGGCATTGTCAACCGCGAGCTCGCGGCTACCATGGGCGAGGGCGTGAGTGATCTACAACTCGCCGTCCAGCCACCTGCGGTGGTGCTCATGGCCGGTTTGCAAGGTGCGGGTAAAACCACCACCACCGCCAAACTCGCCCGCTGGTTGGTGCAGCAGCGCAAAAAAAAGGTCCTCACGGTTTCGGGGGACGTCTACCGTCCCGCGGCCATTGAGCAGCTCAAAACCGTCACCGCGCAGGCCGGGGCGGACTGGTTTGCCAGCACCCCCGACCAAAAACCCGTCGATATCGCCTTGGCGGCGCTCGACCACGCGCGCCGCCACTACTACGACGTCTTGCTCATCGACACGGCGGGGCGCTTGGGCATCGATGAAGCCATGATGCAGGAGATCAAAGCGCTGCACGCCTCGGTGCATCCGGTGGAGACCCTCTTCGTGGTTGACGCCATGCAAGGTCAGGACGCCCTCAATACCGCGCGCGCCTTTGGCGAAGCCCTGCCCTTGACGGGCGTGGTGCTCACCAAGCTCGATGGGGACTCCCGCGGGGGCGCCGCGCTCTCGGTGCGTCAGGTCACCGGTGT
Organism: Limnohabitans sp.; assembly: GCA_018883455.1. Classification (GTDB taxonomy): domain Bacteria; phylum Pseudomonadota; class Gammaproteobacteria; order Burkholderiales; family Burkholderiaceae_C; genus Limnohabitans. Next base: position 5,069 of record VEQC01000052.1, read on the forward strand.
TCCCATTAAATTTGCCGGGACTAGTGAAAAAATCGACGGGCTTGAGCTCTTTGACGCCCAGCGCCATGCGGGGCGTATCTTGGGCATGGGCGATATCGTGGCCTTGGTCGAGCAAGTCACGGCGGGCGTGGACATGCAAGCCGCGCAGCAAATGGCCGAGAAGCTCAAACGCGGCGATGGGTTTGACCTCAACGATTTTTTGGCCCAGATCCAGCAAATGCGCGCCATGGGCAACCTCTCCGACCTCATGGACAAACTGCCCTCGCAACTCACCGCCAAGGCCGGCCAGGTGGACATGGGCAAGGCTGAGAAAGAAATCGGCCGCAAGCAAGGCATCATCCACAGCATGACCCCCGCCGAACGGGCTCGCCCAGACCTCATCAAAGCCACGCGCAAGCGCCGCATTGCCGCCGGCGCGGGGGTGCAGGTGCAAGATGTCAATCGTCTGCTCAAGGAATTTGAGCAGATGCAAGAGATGATGAAAAAAATGCGCGGGGGCGGCCTCATGAAGCTCATGAAACGCATGGGCGGCATGAAGGGCTTCCCGGGCATGGGGGGTGGGGGCTTCCCCGGCATGCGCTAACCCGCCACGGCCATGCAGCAGGAACTCTTCGTCTATGGCACTTTGCTGCCGGGTCTGTGTCGACACGGCGCCATGCAGGGCGCCCAATGGCTGGGCCAGGCCTGGGTGCAAGGCGCGCTCTTTGATTTAGGCGACTACCCCGGATTGCGCCTGGAAGGCGCCACGGGCCCTGTGTGGGGACAGCTCGCCGGCGTCGACGACGCCCTCCTCCAACGCCTCGATGCCATTGAGGCCTACGACCCCGCACATCCCGAAGCGAGCGAATACCGACGCGAGCGCGTTTGGGCCCACCGCACTCAGGGCGAAACACGCCTGGTTTGGACCTACGTCTATGCGCGGGAATGCCAACACCTGCCCCGCATTGCGCATGGGGACTACTGGCGATATGTGCAAGAGACGGGGATCGTCCCCCGCTTGGCGCCGGGGGAGCGCATGGGCGATGCAGGCTTGAGCGCTTAGCCTTCGCGCATGACCACTTCGCCGCGCAAGGAGTGCGGGTAAGCCTCCGTGATGCGCACATCCAGCATCTGACCGAGCAGCCGCTCACCTTGGGGGCCTCCCGCAAAGTTGACGATGCGGTTACACACCGTGCGGCCCGACCACTCCTGCGCATTTTTGCGCGCCCGACCTTCCACCAAAACGCGCTGTACCGTGCCCACACGGGTTTGGTTGATTTCTCGCACGTTATCGTCAATGATTTTCTGCACCTCTTGCAAGCGGCGCAGTTTCACCGCATGGGGGGTGTCGTCAGTCAAATTGGCCGCCGGCGTGCCGGGGCGTGGGCTGAAGATGAAACTGAAGGAGTTGTCGAAATAGACATCGTGCATCAGACGGATGAGCTTGTCGTGGTCTTCTTCCGTTTCGCCGGGGAACCCGACAATGAAATCACTGCTCATGGAGAGATCAGGGCGAATGGCGCGCAATTTGCGCACCGTGCTCTTGTACTCCATGGCCGTGTAGCCCCGCTTCATGGCCATCAGAATGCGGTCGCTGCCGTGTTGCACGGGCAAATGCAGATGGCTCACCAACTGGGGCACCTTGCCATACACCGCAATCAGGCGGGCACTGAATTCATTGGGGTGACTGGTCGTGAATCGAATGCGCTCGATGCCTGGTATTTCGGCCACGTATTCAATGAGCATGGCCAAGTCGGCCATTTCAGCGGTCTGCCCCATGGCCCCGCGGTAGGCGTTGACGTTTTGCCCGAGTAAGGTGATCTCCTTGACGCCTTGATCGGCCAAGCCCGCAATTTCAACCAACACATCGTCGAATGGGCGGCTCACTTCTTCGCCCCGTGTGTAAGGCACCACACAGTAGCTGCAGTATTTGCTGCAGCCTTCCATGATGCTCACAAAGGCGCTGCCCCCCTGGACTCGCGCTGGGGGCAAGTGATCAAACTTTTCAATCTCGGGAAATCGGATATCCACCTGCGGGCGTGCTTCACGCGCGCGCGCATCGAGCAATTCGGGCAAGCGGTGCAGCGTTTGCGGACCGAAGACCACATCCACAAAAGGCGCACGCTTGATGATGGCCTCACCCTCTTGGCTGGCCACGCAACCGCCCACGGCAATCTTGACGCCTTTGGCCTTGAGGTGTTGCACCCGACCCAAATCGGAGAACACCTTCTCCTGCGCTTTTTCTCGCACCGAGCAGGTGTTGAACACAATCAGGTTGGCCTCTTCCGGGTCGTCTGTGAGCGCGTAGCCTTGGGCGGCGTGTAGGACATCGGCCATTTTGTCCGAGTCATACTCGTTCATTTGACAGCCAAAAGTCTTAATAAAAACTTTTTGACTCATGGCAATGCAAACCCTAGGGTTAAAGTGCAGCGGTTCATGGTGTTCATCCAGAGGCTGTGGAAAGCCCCGATTTTAGACGGGGTCCTTACTACGGACATAATTTCCGCTCAGACAAGCCTAAAGCCAGTGGCTAGCGATGCCGATACAAAGCCACAGCGCATGCTGACCCTGCGGCCCGCGGGGCACGCACGTCTGTCTGCCCATTGAGAAGTGAAAACAAGCCATGAAAAAATACCTTCGACTGATCTTGGAAATTGTGCTCGGCCTGCTGTTGGCCGGGGCCCTGGCCTTTGGCTATTGGAGTTACGCGGGCAAAAGCCATGCGCTCAAGGAGGCCAGTGAGCTTGCCGAAGGCAAGGATGAGGCGAGCGAAGAGGCCAAAAAACTGCAGGATGAGCTCGAAGAGGCCAAAGCCAAACTCGCTGAGCTCGCGCCCGCTGCCGCTCAGCTCGAAGCCCTCAAGGGGTCGTTTGAGAATGGCGTGGTCTTGCAGGACTACGAAGCCTTCATCAAATCCCTCAAGGGCCCGATCACCAATGAACGCCAATTGGGTTTGGGCGCGCTGCGCATGCTCACCAAAGGCGCCGATGACCCCGATACCGTCAGCGCGTTCCAAAAAGCCCTCGAGATGGCGGAGTGGTCTTCGCGCTTGAAGTCCATATGCGCGGCCCAGCAAGCCTTGGTGGCCGCTGGCCAAAAAGTGAAAGTTCTGGCCGACTGTGCGGCAGAGAAAGAAGCTGGGCACAGCAAAGCACACAAACACGTGCATTGGGATTACGCCGGTGACATGGGCCCTGAAAATTGGGGCGATGAATTCCCCACCTGTGCCAAAGGCCAAAAACAAGCGCCCCTGAACATCACCGGACCGTTTGAAAAGTCCAAGGACGCCTTGGTCGTGACCTACAAGGAAGGCCCCCTCAAGGTCCTCAACAACGGGCACACCATTCAGGTCAATGTGGAGCCGGGCAGCACGCTCAAAATCAACAAAGACACCTACAACCTCTTGCAATTCCACTTCCACCGCCCCAGCGAAGAGCAAATCGATGGCAAGCCCATGGCCATGGTCGCGCACTTCGTTCACAAGAGCGATGACGGCAAGCTCGCCGTGCTCGGGGTGTTGCTCAACGAAGGCAAGGACAACGATGCCATCAAGACCATTTGGGACAACGCCCCCAAGTCTGAAGGCCCGGAGGTGGTGGTCGACAAAGTCCGCTTCAACCCCCAGAGCTTGGTTCCCGCCGCCTTGTCCTTCTACACCTATGAGGGCTCCCTCACCACGCCGCCCTGCACCGAGGGGGTGAACTTCTATATTTTGAAGACCCCGGTGGACATTGGTAAAAAGCAAGTCAGCGATTTCCCCTTCAAGCGCAACGCCCGTCCGGTTCAGCCCCTCAATGGGCGCAAGATTGGCGCGAGCTAAACCATCCCACCGCTTGGGTTGATCCCCGCAGAAAAAAACCAGCCCTAGGGCTGGTTTTTTTTGGGGGGTCTCTGAGCGGCCCAAGAAAAAGCCCCCAAAGGGGCCAAAGCTTCCCGGCTAAAGAATCGGTTTAGATCGATTTGAGTCGCTCAGAAGAGGGCACCACGCGGGTGAGTCGAACGCCATAACGGTCATTGACCAGCACAATCTCGCCCTGCGCCACCACGGTGTTGTTGACCAACAAGTCCAGAGGCTCTCCAGCAATGCGGTCGAGCTCCACCACGCTGCCTTGCGAGAGGCGCATCAGATCCTTGATCTTGATTTGCGCGCGGCCAACCTCGATCGAGAGCGTGACCACAATGTTTTGCAGCACCTCGGGGTTGATGTTGCCCGGCTGGGACGGCTTGAAGTTCTCCAGATCAGGCACTTCCTCGTGCCCATCGTCATGGTGTGCTTCATGCCCTTCGTGAGATTCCGTGACCGCGGTTTCGCCGTCGTGCGCGGCGTCCTCAGTGGAATCAGGGTTGGAATTTTCGGGGGTATCGCTCATGGTCTCTTCCTGCCTTTCAAGCTTTGCCGTGGACGTGTTCGTGGTCGATTTGCACCGCCACCTGGGAGCCACGCGTGCCCACGTTCACATGGAACGCCGGTACGCCGTTGGCCAGCATGAGGGCGGTGTCTTCCTTTTTGAAGAACAACAGTTCGCCTTCGCGTAAATGATTGAGATGGTGGAGCGTGGTTTTGATTTTTCCAAGCTCGACCAGAACTTCCAAACTCGAGTCGCCCACGGCAATCGCCAAGTCGCGACGCCATTTGCGATCCGATTCCTCATTGCCATCGCCGCTGGTGACGCGGCTGCTGAGCAGTTCGCGAATCGGCTTGAGCGTGGCATACGGATAGACGAGGTCAATGAAGCCCTTGCCCCCGGTGGCCGTCGGGTCCGATTCAAAGCGGCTCAAAACGACCAGGTCGTTTTCGTCGGCAATCTGCGCAAACTGGGGGTTGATCTCGGAGCTCACGTGCTCACACTCGATGGGCATCAAGGGCGCCCAGGCTTCGCCCAGCGAGCGGAAGAACACCTCCAGAATGATCTTGATGATGCGCGTCTCTGTGGGCGTGAAGAGCCGACCGGCAGGCAGTTCACCCACACCGCGGCCAAAGCCACCAAAGAAGCTGTCGAGCGAGCTAAACACCACATTGGGGTCGATGATGATCACCGAATTTCCCCGCAACGGGGATATCCGAACCATGTTGACCGCGAGTGGCGGCTTGAGACCTTTGAGGTAATCGCCAAACTTCAGGATTTGCACCCGAGTCGGGTTCACACGCGGGCTGGTGCGCAAAACCTCGAGTAGCCCCAGCCGGAACAAGCGAATAAAACGCTCATTGATCATGTCCACCGCGGACACGTTCACACCGAGGCTGCTGTCCTCGCTGGCGAGGTCGTGCTTGCGCACCCGCACCCGGGTGTTAAAGCCGGTGTCGGTCTCGATCGAACCGTCGCGCACACCTTCGGTGAGGGCGGCGAGTTCTTCGTCCGAGAGCAGATTGGGTTTCATGGGTGTTCGCTTTTATTGGGTCACGAAAGAGGTGAAAAAGACGTCCTCAATGCCACCAAAGTCCTCGTACTTCATCAGGATGTCGTTCATCACGATCTTGATGCGCGCAGCCAACTCCGTGCGGTAGTCTGGTTTGGCCAAATCCGCTTCTGTGGTTTGGCGCATCACATCCAAAATGCCCGAGCGAATGGCGAATTCGTGTTTTTTCACGTTGTCAAACACACGGCTGTCATAGTGGGTCATGATCGCGATCTGCACCACCATCACTTTTTTGCTGCCCGTGATGTTGGTCATGAACTCCTTGTCGATCTGCATGTAGCTGTTCTCAAACCGCGTCGCCTCAGACTCCTTCACCACCTTGGTGGGGCCCTCGGGTGCCTTGTTGGCTTCGCCAGCTTGTTGTTCCAGTTCGTCCACTTTCTCGTGGGCCGCGGCCTCGCTCTTCTTATCAAAGTAGCCGGAGAAATAGAGCGTGCCCATCATCACTGAGACGATCAGCAACAAAACGGAAAGAACGATCACCAGGATCAAAAGAATTGGTTTCTTTTTCTTTGGGGGTTCTTCGCCGGGTGCCGCTTCTGCTGCAGCTTCGGGTGCATCTGCCATGGTTTACTCCTGTTAGTTTTGTCTCACGAACTCACGCATACAAATCCAACATCGATTGCGGGTCAGGGCGACGGCGCGCAGCGTTCGTCTCCTCGGCCCCAGTCTCTGTCGATCCCGCTGAGGAATTGTCACCAACTTGGGGTCGGTTTGACGAATTCCCATGGGACTGGCCGCCAGCATGACTGCTGTGTTGGCCGACATGGACATGCGGATTTTCAATACCTAAGTTCGCAAGTGCTTCGCGCAATCGCGCACTGTTCTGTTGAAGCAAGTCCCGTGCCACCGGATTGTCGACTTGCAAATTGGCCTGAAGCTGGCCGTCTTTCATCTCGAGTTGAATCTCCACCCCGCCCAAATGCGCGGGACGCAGACCGAATTTCATCTTCCATTCACCGCGTTGGAGCTGCTCGTGCATGCGCGCGGCCATTTCGGTGGAGAGTTTTTCACTCAGCGCTTCAAAGGTGTTCTGAGGTTCCGGCGCCGTTGCCTGTGCGGCAGCGGCGAATTTGGCGTTGTTTTGCGCAACGCTTGCCGTGTCACGGTGCATCGGCATGCCTGAGGATTGGCCTTGTGAGCTCGAAGAGCCGCCACTGTCATGCCCCGCGGAGGGCTCACCCCCCGTGGAGGGGCCGCCCGACAAAAGATCACCCATCGACAAGTTTGAGCTGGCTCGGAAAACAAACGGATCAAAACCCTCCAATGGATCGCCGGGCTGATCCGCGTTCTGGAGGGGGCCCGACACCGAAGCCGGTAGCACGCCCTGCTGCAGCGCTTGGAAGGTTGACGGCGATGCGGTCGCGCCCAAAAGGCTTGCGCCCGCAGAATCGCTTGCGGGTGTGGTGCTCACCGAGAGCCCGGTGAGCGGCAAGTGAGATGTGCCCGAACCCGCGGAGGCTTGGAGCGTTGCGGCGCCGTCGGAAGACGCGGCCATCGCCCCCATCATCGTCTGTCCGCGCGCCAAGCTCTCGGTGGCGTTGGCCAGTGATGCAGCGGCAAGAAGGTTGGCGGCGGGCAAACCGTTCCCTGGGAGGTTCGAACCCGTGGGGGCTCCCGCCCCGGAGGAGGGGCCCGCTGTTTCGATCGCCACAGAGGTCAGGGCGTTGGGGCCGCCGGCCATCGTTGGCAGGCCATTGGCGTTCGATGCTGAACCTTGTCCGCGACTCAGCAAGGTCCGAATGGCCTCGGTGTCCATGCCCATGGATTGCGCAAAAGAAGCCAGGCTCTCCGTATTGGGCGTTTGTCTGGGGTCGGTGATCAGGGTGATGCGGGCACTCAACGGTTGCTCCTGCAAGGCCGACATCGCGCCCGTGGTCAGGTTCTGTGGGGTCAAGCCGTTCGCGGGGGTCTGTGTGATCCATTCCGTCGCCCCGCTCAAAATCGCATCCTCTGGCCGTTGCGGGGTGCGTTGAACCCCATTTTTGCGGGTCGTTCGTCCATGGCCGGATCGATTGGGGCCCGAGTCATCATCCTGTGCCACTTCGGCGTCTTCTCGCGCAGACGCTGTTTTGGCGAGGCGATCCGAGTCATTGCTCGAGCGTCGCTCACGCCCAAGATCCGCTTGCGGCGTCGATGCCGCAGGAGCGGCAAATTCTTGCCGCTCCACATGGCTGAGATGGCGCAGCTGTGCCGCCATCAAGCCCGCGAAATCCAGTCCAGATTCCGTGCCCGAACCACCAGGCGAACCCTTGGAACCCAAGCCTGGCGCGGCTTGTGGGCTCGCTGGCGTATGGGCAACAGACGGTAGGGGTGTGGAGCGTGACAGATTCATGGCAGTGGCAACTAGAACATTTCTTCCCTCATCAAGCAAAAACCGTGACAGGAGATGGTTTGCCGCTGACCCGGGAGGTCAACAACTGGCACAAGGGTTGCTTTGAATATTCCGCGGACGACTCGATTCGACCGAAAAAGAAACCAAAAGCATTGAAAAAAACTGGATTGATCCCATGAGCACCCTGTCTCTGTCAACGATTCGACAGAACTTGTCAAAGTTTGAAACCGCCGGCCTGACCATGCCGGCGGTGGTGTTGCTCATCATGGCGATGTTGGTTCTCCCACTGCCGCCGGTTTTCCTCGACTTTTTCTTCACTTTCAACATTGTTTGCGCCTTGGTGGTCATCATGATCGCCATTGGCACGAAAAAGCCGCTCGAGTTTTCCTCGTTCCCGACCGTCTTGTTATTTGCCACCATGTTGCGCTTGGCGCTGAACGTGGCGTCGACTCGCGTGATCTTGGTCAATGGTCATGAGGGCACCCACGCCGCGGGCAAGGTGGTGGCCGCTTTTGGCGAGTTCGTCATTGCGGGTAACTATGTGGTGGGCTTAATCATCTTCGTGATCCTGATGATCATCAACTTCATCGTGGTGACCAAAGGCGCAGGCCGCGTCTCCGAAGTTAACGCTCGCTTCACCTTGGATGCGATGCCGGGTAAGCAAATGTCGATCGATGCGGACCTGAATGCGGGCTTGATCGATCAAGAAACAGCCAAAAAGCGTCGCGCGGAACTCTCACAAGAATCCGATTTCTTTGGTTCCATGGACGGTGCTTCCAAATTCGTCAGCGGTGACGCCATCGCGGGCTTGCTCATCCTGATCATCAACATTGTTGGCGGTTTGGCGATTGGCATCATGCAGCACAACCTCTCGTTCACGGAGGCCGGCAAACTTTATGTGTTGCTGACCATCGGTGACGGCTTGGTGGCGCAAATTCCTTCCTTGCTGCTGTCGCTTGCAACCGCGATCATCGTGACGCGAGTGACCACCTCGGAGTCCATCACCGAGCAGGCCACACGCCAACTCGCCAATCCCACGGCGTTGTTCATTTCGGCTTGCATTTTGATCATCCTGGGCATGGTCCCGGGCATGCCACACCTCATGTTCATCACCTTGGCATTGGCCACGGCCGGTCTTGGACTGATGGTCATCACCAGAGAAGTGCAGCATGAACGGCAAGAAGAGCAAGCCGCGGAAGCCGCTGCAGCGACCGAGCCACCCAAAGAACTCGATTGGGATGACGT
>VEQC01000053.1 GCA_018883455.1 Limnohabitans sp.
AAGCGAGCCTTGTCCCTACCCGTCGCGACACGGGTTTTAACCCTGATCGCGAGGGCTCAAGGCGTCCCACGATAGGGTTCTTCAAAGTCTCGGAAATCCTGTTCCGCAAGGGCTTGCCTCACCCAGTCTTGCACCGCTGCGAGGTCGGTCACCCGTTGGGCATAGGCGGTGATGGCCTCGGGCACGGGCAGGGCATAGGTTCGGATGCGCATGACCACCGGGGCGTAATACGCATCCGCAATGCCAAACGCGCCCAACAGCATAGGGCCGCCGCTTTCGCTCAGCAGGGCTGTCCATATCTGAACCAGGCGTTGCAAATCCTCGCGCGCCCGCGGATCCTCGCGCCACACGCGTTCACCCACTTTAGGCAGTTTCGCCTCAATGTTCAGGGGACAGGCGCGCCGCAAGTCTTCAAAGCCGCTGTGCATCTCGGCGCAAACACTGCGGGCCCGAGCGCGCTGACGCGGCGATTGAGGCCAGAGTCGATGCTGCGGAAATCGATCGGCCAGGTACTCCGCAATGGCCAGCGAGTCCCAGATCACCAAATCTCCATCCACCAGAACCGGCACCTTGGCGCTCGGATGCAACTCCCGCATCGTGCGCTTGAATTGCGAGTCGGGGTCAAAGCCATCAAAGCGAACCATCACCTCTTCAAAGGCGATTCCCGTCTGGCGCATGAGCACCCAGGGTCGCATGGACCATGACGAGTAATTTTTGTTACCGATATAGAGTTTGAGCGCCATGTCCTGACCTTAGCAGATGCCTGTTTTCCGCAACACCCTGTGTCAAGAAATAGGGGCTCATTCATGAGAAATGATTGCCGACAATCGCCATCCTTTTGAGACTTTAAATTCACAAAAATAGACATAATTACGAACATACTTACTAACTAAACAACGGAGCCTCACATGCCCAAAATCACCATCGACGATCAAGACTACGAGATTGATGAACTCTCCAACGAAGCCAAATCATCGTTAGAAATGCTCATCGCCACCGATCAAAAAATTCGCGAGCTACAGCGCGACATGGCCATTGCCCAAACCGCACGCATCGCCTATGCCCGTGCCGCCCAACAGGCGCTGCCCCAGAAGGATGGGGCCGACAAGCCCTTGAATGATGCGGTTGAAAAAAACCAGCCGGAGGCGCTTCAAGCCTAAGTCCCGCGCAGAAGGCGTGAAAACACATCCAAGGCCCCTTCAAGGGGCCTTGTTGTTACTGGACTCAGTGCCGCAGGGTAAGCCCCCTGCGGCGTTCACCCCACGAGGTCGCTGAGCACACGTGCCACCACCTTGGTGGCACGGCGCAAGTCTTGGAGATCGATACGCTCATCCGCGCGTTTGGCATGGCTCTCGAGCACTGTGCGCGGACCCGCGCCGTAAATGACCCCCGGAATGCCGCGCTCGACATACTGGCGAACATCGGTGTAGAGGGGGGTGCCCAGCGCCGCAATGGGCTCGCCAAAAATGGCTTGCCCATGGTGTTGAATGGCCGAGACCAGCGGTTGATTGCCCGCGAGCGGCACCATGGCATTGGCCAGCAACATGCGGCGCACATCGACCTTGAGCTGTTTGCCCCCGCGGGGAGGGTTAAAGCTCGCCGCGGCACTCGCGATGGTTTGGCGAATCGAGGCTTCGACCTCAGCGGGGTTTTCCTCAGGAATCATGCGCCGGTCCAGCTTGAAGACCACTTTACCCGGCATCACATTGGTGTTCGTGCCGCCCTGGATTTGGCCAATGTTGAGGTAGGGGTGGGTGATGCCTTCAATGTTGGAGCGCACCTTCAAGTAATCCGCATTCAAGGCATGCAGGGCTTGCAAGATATGCACCGCACCCTGGAGGGCATCCGTGCCGCTATCGGGAATCGCGGCGTGCGCCATCTCGCCCTGGACGGTCACTTCGAGTTGCAGACAACCGTTGTGCGCGGTCACCACTTGGTAGGAAAACCCAGCCGCCACCATCAGATCCGGTTTGGTCAAGCCTTTGGCCAATAACCACCCCGGGCCCATCTCACCGCCAAACTCCTCGTCGTAGGTGAAGTGCAACTCGACCTGTCCACGAGCGGGTTTGGCCGCGGCTTCGAGGGCCCGAAGGGCGAAGGTGAAGGTGGAGAAATCGCACTTGCTCACCGCAGTGGCGCGGCCGTACATCTTGCCGTCCACAATTTCCCCCCCATAGGGGTCATGGGTCCAGCCCTCGCCGGGCGGCACCACATCGCCGTGGGCGTTGAGCGCAATCGTGCGCCCACCCTCGCCAAAGCGCTTGCGCACGATGAGGTTGGTGATGCTCTCGAGCCCGTAGGCCTGCACCTCGGTTTGTGGGACCGCGTGCTTTTCAGCGGTGAGTCCCATGGCCGCGAGCAACTCCGCCGTGCGCTCGGCGTGCGGCGTGTTGTTACCCGGCGGTGTGTCGGTCGGAACCTGCACGAGTGCCTGTAGGAACTTGACCTGTTCATCGAAATGGGCGTCGATCCAGGCGTCAAGCGCGGCGTAGCGGTCGGATGGGCTCATGACAGTTCACTCTCGAGTTGGTGGATAAGGTGTTCGAAAGCATCCACGGCCAACTGCATGTCGTCGCAGGTGGTGCTCTCTAAGGGGTTATGGCTGATGCCGGCATTCTCGCCGCGCACGAACAACATGGCTTGTGGCATGACTTCGTGCAGTTTCATGGCGTCGTGTCCTGCACCGCTGGGCAAGGTGAACAAGGGTACGCCCAAGGCCTCCACTGCACGGGTCCAGCGGGCTTGCCAGCCGGGAGCGCTCGGAGCCGCGGCGGCGCGCATGGTTTCTTCCACGCTGTGCTGCACCCCGCGCCGCCTGCAAATGGCTTCTAATTCGGCCAACACATCGCGCGCGAGCGCGTCGCGCTGGGCGTCCGTGGGGGCGCGCAAATCCAAGCTGAAGTGACAGGCACCCGGCACCACATTGATTGATCCGTTGGGCACTTGCCATTGGCCAATCGTGGCCACGCTGTCGCCGTCCTGGGCGGCGCGGCGCTCCATGTAAAGGGCCAACTCGGCCACGGCGCAGGCGGCGTCACGCCGTCGGTTCATGGGCGTGGTGCCCGCGTGGCTGGCCACGCCCGTGACTTGGCAGAGATAGCGCACGCTGCCATTGATCGAACTCACCACGCCCAGTGGGAGGTTCATTTCATTGAGCACCGGGCCCTGCTCGATGTGCACCTCCACAAAGCCCAAGTAAAGGCTGGCGTCACGTTTGATTTTGGGGATGTCATCCAAACAAAGTCCCGCATGCTGCATGGCTTCGCGCATCGAGATGCCATCGGCATCTTTTTGGTCCAGCCACTCCGCTTTGAAGTCGCCAATGAGCGCGCCCGAGCCCAAGAAAGTGGCCTTGTAGCGCTGCCCCTCTTCCTCCGCAAACCCCACCACCTCAATGCCAAAGGGCAAACGACGCCCTTGGGCGTGCAAGGTCTGCACGCAAGCCATTGGCACAAAAATGCCCAACCGGCCGTCGTACTTGCCGCCGTTGCGCACCGTGTCGTAGTGGCTGCCCGTGAGCAGATAGGGGGCGTTGCTGGGGTTGGGGCTAGGGTGGTAGCGGCCCACCACATTGCCCACCGCGTCGATGCTCACCTCATCAAAGCCGCAGTCTTTCATCCAGTGGCTGATGCGCTGCGCGCAGGCCCGGTGCGCCTCGGTCAAGTAAGTCACGGTCAATTGCCCGCGCTCGGCATAACCCGGGTCAGAGTGTTGGGCGAGCTTTTCTTGCCAATCCCACACCAATTGCCCGCGCGTGGGCTCATACGCGAATTTGTCGTTGAGGCGAATCTCCACGATGCGGTGAATATTGCGCAAGCACTCCTGCAATTCAAAATCAGGATGCCCGCGCAAACGTCGCTCAAACGTTGCCATGATTTCGCGCTTGTTCAAGCCCACACCACGGGGGCCACGCACCGCCAGAATAAAGGGCCAACCGAAGCGCGCGTTGTACTCGCGGTTGAGCGTCTGAATCCGCTCGAATTCTTCCGGCGTGCAGTCCGTGAGGCCCGCTTTGGTTTGTTCGTTGGTGGATTCGGCCGTGAGGGTTTTGCTCACCATGGCTTTGCCGGCGAGCTCGGGGTGAGCGCGGATGAGCGCGAGTTGTGCGTCTCGTCCGGCCTCGTCGAGCACCTTTGTCATGGCGTGCTTGAGGTGCGCGAGCGAGCGAAACGGGCGTTGCGCGAGGGCTTTCTCGGCAATCCAATCGGAATGCTCGTATAAGCCAGTGAGCATCTGGGCGGCCTCTTTGAGTGGCGCGGCATTGAGTTGATCAAGGGTATAGGACATGGGGTCTCCTGCGCCACGGCACGATCAGCCGGGGAATGGGTGGGTGGCCTGCCAATGGCGGGCAATGTCAAGGCGGCGCGCCACCCAGACGCCTTCGTGCGACTGGATGTGATCTAAAAAGCGCTGCAAAGCCGTGATGCGGCCGGGCTTGCCAAGCAAACGGCAATGCAAGCCCACGCTCATCATCTTGGGACGATTGAGTCCCTGGGGATCACCTTCGGCGTAGAGCACGTCAAAGCTGTCCTTGAGGTATTGGTAAAAGGGGTCTGCATGCGAGAAGCCTTGCGGGAGCGCAAAACGCATGTCGTTGCAATCGAGGGTGTAGGGCACCACCAACTGCGGCACCACCTGCCCGTCGCTGCGTGCGACCTTCATCCAAAAGGGCAAGTCGTCGCCATAGTAGTCCCTGTCGTAGGCGAAGCCGCCAAAATCCGCCACCAATCGGTGCGTGTTGGGGCTGTCGCGTCCGGTGTACCAGCCCAGCGGCCGCTCGCCCCAGAGTTCGGTCAGCACCGCCATGGCCTCAGCCATATGGGCTCGCTCGGTGGCCTCGTCCACTTGCTGGTAATGAATCCATTTCCAGCCATGACAGCACAAGTCATGCCCCAAGTCTTTCAAGGCTTGGGCCATTTCGGGATAGCGCTGCAAGGCCGTGGCCACGCCAAAGACCGTGAGCGGCAGGGCGCGCTTTTCAAATTCGCGCAGAATGCGCCAGACCCCGGCGCGCGAGCCGTATTCATAAATGCCGTCCATGCTCATGTGGCGAGCGGGGTAGGCGGCCGGGTTGAACATCTCGCTGAGGAATTGTTCGCTGGCGGCGTCGCCGTGGAGCACATGGTTCTCGCCCCCCTCTTCGTAGTTGAGGACGAACTGCACCGCGATGCGTGCCCCACCCGGCCAGCGCGCATGGGGGACGTCGCGACCATAGCCCTTGAGGTCGCGCGGGTAGGGTAGGGTGCTGTCATAAACGGTCATCGGAACTGCTCGTTGTGTTCGGGGTTGCGGAATGGGACACTGCGGCGGTGCGATCAAGCCAAGGCCATGGCAATGTCGCTGCTGGGCACTTTACGGTCCAGCGCCAGGTTCTCCTCCACATGGCGCAGGTGCTCGTCCATCAGACGCACCGCGAGCTCTTCATCCCGTGCCGCAATGGCCTTGAGAATTTCCGCGTGCTCCTCCACGGAGTGCTTGGCCGCGTGGCTGCTTTGGTACATGAGGGTGATGAGCGCGCACCGCGAGATCAGTTCGCCCAACAACTGGGCCAGCACTTGGTTGCCCATCAATTCCGCCATGCGCACGTGAAAGTCACCCAGCAAATCGGTGCGGCTGGGCACATCCCCGCTGCTCACCGCTTGCTTTTCCATGTTGACGTGCTCGCGTAAGGCCTTGACCTGGTTGGGCGTGGATTGGCGGATGAACTGGCGCGTCATCTCCACCTCAATCATGCGGCGGACGCCAAAAACTTGGCGCGCCTCGTCGCTCGAGGGGGTGGCCACAAATGCGCCCCGAGCGGGTTCCATGCGAATGAGCTTTTTCTGCGCCAGTTGAAAGAGGGCCTGACGGATCAGGGTGCGGGAGACACCAAAGTGATCCGCCAGCTTTTGTTCGGCCAGTTTGGTCCCCGGATGCAGTCGATGCTCGACGATGGCGGCCGTCAATGCGTCCACAATACGGCGTGTTGTGCTGTTTTGGTCCATCGTTTGATCTCCTGCTTGCGATCATGATAGCGGAATTTGGAAAAATTGTATACACTTTCTGTCGCCAAAACACATCAGGAGTGATTCATGGGCCTCAGCACACACGTTCTCGACACCATGCACGGGTGTCCCGCCGCCGGCATGCACGTCCGGCTCTACACCACCCAAGGGGAGCAATGCACCTTGGTCAAGTCTTTTCACCTCAATGCCGATGGGCGTAACCCGGATGGCCCCCTCTACGACAACGCTAGCCTGCGTCGTGGCACCTACCGGCTGACTTTCGATGTGAAGGGTTACTTCGCTGCCAAGGGGGTCGATTTGCCTGAACCGAGCTTTCTAGACCAGGTTCACCTCGATTTCGGTGTGGCGCATGAAGACCAGCATTACCACGTTCCCCTGCTTGTCAGTCCTTGGAGTTACTCCACCTACCGGGGTTCTTAAAAGATTTCTGCCCATCGGCAAGCCAATTCCCTAAAATCTGAACATTCCTTTCCCGGCAACCCTCACGGGGGGCCGGCTATATGCACTTTTTGTAGGCACCCATGACCCAAGTCACCAACACGGTCCGCTTTGTGCTCGACGGTCGCATCGTCGAAGCCCAGGGCGTACGCCGCACCACCACCGTACTCGACTATCTGCGCGAAGATCTCCACCGAACCGGCACCAAAGAGGGCTGCGCCGAAGGCGATTGCGGGGCCTGTGTGGTCATGGTGGGTGAGCTCAATCCCGAGGGCACGGCCATCCACTATGTGGCGGTCAACAGCTGTATTCAGCTCCTGCCAAGCCTCGATGGCAAATCTGTCAAAACAGTCGAAAGTCTCAAAGACGCCAATGGTGCGCTTCACCCCGTGCAGCAAGCCATGGTCGATTGCCACGGCTCCCAGTGCGGCTTTTGCACCCCGGGCATCGTGATGAGTTTGGTCAACCTCGTGCAAACCAACACCAGCCCGAGCCGCCAGCAAATCAACGACGCCCTCAGCGGCAACCTTTGTCGCTGCACGGGCTACAAACCCATTGTGGATGCTGCCGTTCAGGCCTGCAGTCATAAACCCGCGCTCAAGTTGCAAGACCAGGCCGATGTCCCCTTGCTCAAGGAAATCGCGCGGGCGAAGTCGCCCACCTTGAGTCTGGATGGCGAGATCATCGTTCAGCCCGTGGTGCGCACGCGCAAGGGCAACGAATTTGTCTCCCCCGCCACCTTGGGCGAGGTGGCCGACTACCTTGTGAAGAATCCCCAAACCACCTTGCTCGCTGGCAGCACCGAAATTGGTCTCCAGGTCAACAAGCAGTTCTCCCGCCCCGAGCACATCATGTACCTCGGCAATGTGCGGGAGTTGCGCGAAGTGCAGGAAAGCCCCAAAGCCTGGCGCATCGGCGCCATGGTATCGCTGGAAGAGGTGCTCGCTCTCACCCGCAGTGTCTACCCGGACTTCGCGGAAGTCTTGCGTCGCTTTGGCTCCCCGCCCATCCGCTCCACCGCCACGCTTGCGGGCAACATCGCCAACGGCTCTCCCATTGGCGACTCCATGCCATGCCTCATGGCGCTCGGCGCGGACCTGATTTTGCGCCGTGGCAACAAAACCCGTACCGTGGCCCTTGACCAGTTTTACACCGGTCAAAAGCAAAACGTTTTGCAGCCCGGCGAGTTCATCGAAGCCATCGAGCTGCCCAAGCCGCAGCCCGGACAGGTCTTCCGTGCCCACAAGGTGTCCAAGCGTTTTGAACAAGACATCTCGGCCACCTGCGCCGCCATCACCTACACCTTGGCGCAGGGCAAGCTCACCCAGGTCCGCTTGGCCTACAACGGTCTTGCCCCTTCGCCTTGCCGCGCTCCCAAACTCGAGGCGGTCTTGGAAGGCAAGCGCCCGAGTGAGGTCAAAGCGGCCGATCTCGACGCCGCCATTGCCGCGAGCTTCACCGCCCGTGACGGTTTACGCGCGACGTGGACTTATCGAGCCTTGGTGGCGCGAAACCTCGTGCTTGATTTCATTGAAGAACCTGTTGCCCAGGAGGCCTGATCATGAATGCTCCGATCGATGTCAAAAACCTCCTGCCCACCTCGGGCTTGCAGCAAGGCCATGAAATCGTGCATGAATCGGCCCATTTGCACGTCACCGGTGAGGCCGCCTACACCGACGACATGCCCGAGCTCGCGGGCACGCTCTACGCCGCCATCATCAAATCCCCCGTGGCCCATGGTGAATTGATTGGCGAGGGCATTGACCGCCAGGCCATTTTGGCCATGCATGGCGTGGTGGCGGTTTACACCGCGCGCGACATTCCGGGTGAAAACAACTGTGGCCCCATCGTGCACGACGACCCCTTCCTCGCCGATGGCAAAGTTGAATTTGTCGGCCAAGCCGTGGCGGTGGTGGTGGCGCGTGAAATGCTCTACGCCCGCGAGGCTGCTGCCCGCGCGCAAGTCAAAGTCAAGGAGTTGCCGGCCATCCTCACCATCGAGGACGCCATGGCCGCCAACAGTTTCATCATGCCCCCCAAAGGCATCACCCGTGGCGATGCCGCCGGCGCCATCGCCAAGGCGGCGCATCGCGTCACTGGCAGTGTGCGCACCGGCCAACAAGAACAGTTCTACCTCGAAGGGCAGATCACTTATGCGGTGCCCCGTGAAGACGGTCAGCTCACCCTGTACTGCTCCACCCAGCACCCCGACGGCAACCAGCGCGAGGCGGCGGCAGCCCTCAACCTCACCACCAACGACGTGGAGGTCATCTGCCGTCGCATGGGCGGTGGCTTCGGTGGCAAAGAAGGCAACGCCAGTATCTTCAGCCAAAGCGCAGCCCTTGCGGCCTTCAAACTCAAGCGTCCGGTCAAACTGCGCGTCAACCGCGACGACGACATGACCATCACCGGCAAGCGTCACGATTTCCGCATCGATTACGACGTGGGCTTTGACGACAACGGCCGCATCTTGGGTGCCGACATTGTGCTCATGTCGCGCTGCGGCTACAGCACCGATTACTCCGGCCCGGTGAATGACCGTGCGTGCCTGCACATCGACAATTGCTACCACATCCCCGCCCTCAAGCTCATCAGCCATCGCTGCAAAACCCACACCCAAAGCGCCACCGCGTTCCGGGGTTTTGGGGGGCCACAGGGCATGTTTGGTATCGAGACCGTGATCGAGGAAATCGCGGCCAAGTTGGGCAAGGATCCCCTTGAGGTGCGCAAGATCAACCTCTACCAAGATCCCGCCATCAGCGGCAACCCCGACACCATGACCACCCAATACAACCAGTTGATCGAAGACTGGGTGGGCGACAAAGTCATGGCCCAAGTCGAGGCGCAATCGGGCTATGCCCAGCGCCGCGCCGCGGTGGCCGCCTTCAACGCGAAAAACACCCGTCGCAAGCGCGGCCTCTCCCTCGTTCCGCTCAAGTTCGGCATCAGCTTCACCGCGACCCACCTCAACCAAGGCGGCGCGCTTCTGGTGATCTACATGGACGGATCGGTGAGCGTGAACCACGGCGGCACGGAAATGGGTCAGGGCCTCAACACCAAGATGGCGCAGGTGTGCGCCGATGGGTTGGGCATCAGCGTGGACAAAGTGCGTGTCACGGCCACCGACTCCCAAAAAGTTCCCAATGCTTCGGCCACCTCGGCTTCGAGCGGGGCCGACATCAATGGCGCAGCCATCATGAACGCCACCGCGCAAATGCGTGAGCGCCTCCAACCGGTGGCGGCTCGCATGCTCGGTTGCGACCCCGCGCAAGTCACCTTCGCCGACAACGCCGCCCATGGCGGTGGCAAGTCTGTGCCTTGGGCCGACCTCGCCAAACAAGCTTGG
Source organism: Limnohabitans sp. (assembly GCA_018883455.1). Taxonomy (GTDB): domain Bacteria; phylum Pseudomonadota; class Gammaproteobacteria; order Burkholderiales; family Burkholderiaceae_C; genus Limnohabitans. The sequence goes on from VEQC01000053.1 coordinate 9,790, forward strand.
CTCGACCGCGTGGGCTTGTCGGTCACGGGCTTTTACATGACCCCCGAGATCAAGTACGACTTCACCACCCTCAACGGCCGTGCCTTCTACTACTACTGTTACGGTGCCGCGGTGAGCGAAGTGGAAATCGACACCCGCACCGGCGAGTGGTGGTTGCGTGGCGTTGACATCGTTCACGATGTGGGCCAGAGCATCAACCCCGCCATCGACCGGGGCCAGATCGAGGGCGCTTACGTACAAGGCATGGGCTGGCTCACGATGGAAGAGTGCATCTGGGACAAAAAGGGCAAGTTGCTCACCCATGGTCCGAGCACGTACAAAATCCCGGTTGCCGGCGATGTGCCCGAGCACTTCAACGTGAGCCTCTTTGACAACCAAAACCTGAAGCCCACGCCATTTCGCAGCAAGGCCACCGGTGAGCCCCCGCTCATGCTCGCGCTCTCGAGCTTCTTTGCCCTGCGCGATGCCGTCAGCGCGTCGGCCCAAGGCAAGGCGCGCGTTCAACTTGACGCCCCCGCCACGCCCGAGCGCATCCTGCTCGCCTGTGAGCGCGCCAAGGCGCAAGCGGGCTTGCATTAACGCCCTGTGTTTGCCGCCCTGCAAGCCCTGCGCCAGCACCTGACCCACGCCCAAGGCGTGCTGGTCACGGTGCAACAAGTGCAAGGCTCGGGGCCGCGCGAGGAAGGCGCTTGGATGGCGGTTTTTGCCGACACCACCATCAACACCCTGGGCGGCGGACACCTCGAGTACCAAGCCATTGCGGAGGCCCGAGCCCTGCTCAGCCGCCAAGCATCACCCGCTCTCGCTGACGCGCCATCTGCAGCCCCTCACCACGCGGACGAAGCCCTCGTGCTGCGCTATCCCCTGGGGCCCGCTTTGGGTCAATGTTGTGGTGGGGTGGTGCATTTGCGCTACGACCCCATCGGCCCTGCGGACCTGCAAGATTTGCTCCAGCGTCTGCGCCCCCAAGTCCAGCCCCTGGCGCTCTTTGGTGGTGGGCATGTGGGCCATGCCCTCATCGAACTCTTGGCCCGTTTGCCGTTTGATGTCGCGTGGTTCGATAGCCGCGAGGGGATCTTCCCCCAAGTCTTGCCGATGAACGTGCAAGCCGAGCATTCCCACCCAGTTCATGCCGCGGTGCAGCATCTCCCGGCCGGCAGCGCGGTGTTGATCATGAGTTTTAGCCACGCGGAAGATCTGGACATCGTTGCCGCCTGCCTCAAGCGCATTCGCTTGCAGGACGATCTCCCGTTTGTCGGGCTCATTGGCAGCAAAACCAAGTGGGCCACGTTTCGCCATCGGCTCGAGGCGCGGGGGTTCACCGCCGCTGAGCTTGATCGGATCACCTGTCCGATTGGGGTGGCCGGCATACCCGGTAAAGCACCGGAAGTGGTCGCCATTGCCGTGGCCGCCCAACTCTTGCAAATTTCGCCATAGTCGGCAAAATAGACTTGTTTTTGTAGACAGGACTGTATACAATTTTCACCATGGACGCTTACCTGCTTGATTGGGCCAATCTCCTGCTGCGCTGGGTTCACGTGATCACGGCCATTGCCTGGATCGGCTCCTCCTTCTACTTTGTCTTTCTGGACAACAACCTCATCAAGCCCACTTCGCCAGATTTGCTGGAGAAGGGGGTGGACGGAGCGATGTGGGCCGTGCACGGCGGGGGTTTTTACAACCCGCAAAAGTACATGGTGGCCCCCAAGAAGATTCACACCAAACTGCATTGGTTCTATTGGGAGAGTTACTCCACGTGGTTGACGGGCTTTGCCCTCTTCACCGTGCTCTACCTCTGGAACGCGGGAACCTTCCTCATCGACAAATCCCTCATGGATTGGTCACCCGCCATGGCCATCACGGCGGCGCTGTCCTTCCTGGTGGTGTTCTGGCTGATTTACGACACCGTTTGCCGCACCTTGGGTTTTACCGAAAACGGCGAGCTCAAGGTCGGCATCATCATGTTCTTGGTGGTGTGTTTTGCCAGTTGGTTGGCGTGCAACCTCTTCGCGGGTCGCGCGGCATTCCTGTTGGTGGGCGCCATGATCGCCACGGCCATGAGCGCGAATGTGTTCTTCTGGATCATTCCCGGCCAACGCAAAGTGGTCGCGGCCATGACCAGTGGCGAAACTTACGATGCGCAAGGTCTGGCGATTCACGGCAAACGTGGCAAACAGCGCAGTGTGCACAACACCTATTTCACGCTGCCAGTGATCTTCGCCATGCTGTCGAACCACTACAGCTTCCTCTACACCAGCGCGCACAACTGGGTCATCCTCATTCTGATGATGCTCTCAGGCGCTCTCATCCGCCAATTCTTCGTGCAACGCCATGGCTACCACCTCGGCCGCGCCGCCAACCCCTTGCCTTACGCCATCGCCGGCGTGGTGGTCTTGATTGGCGTGATCATCTGGCTGCGCCCTGCGCCCGCCACTCCTTCCATGGCCAGTGCAGCTGCTGCAGGTCCCGTCACCTACGCCCAAATTCAACCCATCTTGGCTCAGCGGTGCAACAGTTGCCACGGCGAGCAGTTGCAGATGAAAAACATCCGCCTCGACAGCCCTGCACTTGTGAGCACCCACGCGCAAAACGTCTATCAACAAGTCGTGATCACACGCCAAATGCCGATGAACAACGCCTCCGGCCTCACCGAAGACGAACGCGGCCTCATCAAGCGCTGGTTCGAAGCTGGCGCGCCCACCACACCCTAACCCCTCCGTTTCCTCAGCCCCCCTCCTCTCGAGGGGGGCTTTTCTTTTTTGGGGGGAAAACTCCCCCTCCGGCTACGGCGATGATCGTTCGCTCGATGAAGAACTCCCCCTCCGGCTACGGCGAGCCGGGACTACCCCTGGGTCCCTAGGGCCCCAGAAGTAGCCCCGACTCCCCGCAGCCCAATAGAAAGTTGCCAGCCGAAAAAGACATAGCTCCCCACCCACCCCCAGGACGTGGGCATTCGGGCCGCAGCCCAGGGCCGTCCGAGCCCCGCGAGCGGCCCTGGGCTGCGGCCCGGATGACCGCGTCCGTGCGCATGAAGCCCCCCCTAATGACCGCGTCCGTGCGACAGAAGCAACCCAGTGCCACACACATATACCCATAACCGATAAGCCCATATGGCCGCCTCCTGACCTACCCCAAAAAAATGTTAGGCTAGAGAAAATAAATCAGAAGGAGACATTTCATGCGCCAACCCTGGCATCGCCTGGCCCTCACAGCCGCCACCGCCCTCATCAGCTTCTCGACCTGGGCCCAACCCTGCCCCGACAAAAACGTGCAGTATTGGCAAGCCTTCCCCCCGGGCGGCGAATCCGATCTCTCGGCACGGCACCAACAAGCCGTGCTGAAAAAGAAGTGTCCCGCCATCGAGACCATCATTCAGTACAAAGCCGGTGCAGGTGGCGCCCTCATGTGGACCCAGATGAACACCTTGCCAGGCGATGGCGTCAACGTGGTGGGCGTGAACCTTCCCCACATCGTCTTCCAGCCCATCGAAGGTCAGGTGCAGTACAAAACCCAGGACATCACCCCCGTCTTCTGGTTCCACTACACCCCGGACGCCCTTGTGGTCCCTGCGGCAAGCCCCTTCAAAACCTTCAACGACTTCATCGCTGGCGCCCGCAAAGACCCCGGCAAACTCGCTCTGGCAGGCTCGGGCTTGAACTCCGCCAACCATGCCGCCCACGAGCGCCTCAACGCTGCGTTCAACGTCAAAACCATCTACGCCCCTTTCAAAGGCACGGGTGATTTAGCCACTGCTGTGATCGGCGCCCAAGTCGATGGCGCAATGACCTACACCGTCGTTGCCATCAACAACAAAGACCGCGTCCGCGCCCTGGCCGTGGCCATGGAAAAGCGCCATCCCCTCCTGCCCGATGTCCCCACCTTCAAAGAATTGGGCGTGAACTGGGTTGACGGTGCCTACCGTGGCATTGGCGTGCCCAAGTCCACCCCGCCCGAAGCCCGTAAGCGCATTTCAGACCTGTGGACACAGCTCAACAACGATCCCGAAATGAAAGAACTCGCCGCCCGCAACGGCTTCGAGCTCATCAACATCGGCGTCGAACAAATGGACGCCTTCATGAAAGAGCGCACCCAGGTCTACACCGAAGGCGCAGCCCGCTTGGGCCTCGGCAAGAAGTAACCCGGCCTAATCACTGCTGCTTTGGGGGGAGGGACTCCCCCCAGCTGACGGCGATACGTGTGCGCTTGGGGGAGGACTCCCCCTCTGGCTACGG
>VEQC01000246.1 GCA_018883455.1 Limnohabitans sp.
CATATGGCCATAGCGATTCCCCACTCACGCTTGGACATGATGCACTCCTTAGCGGCGGCGGTTGTTGAGATGGGCAATGTAGAGCTGGCGCAATTCATTGACGATCCCTTTGTCCAGAGAGAGCGTGGTTTCGTAGGTGTCATTGCCAACCGGGGTGATGCTCACCAAGACAGCGCCATAAACCACGCCCTCCACTCGGGCGCGGAAGGTGTCGCTCATCACGGTCATATCCGCAATGGTGGTGTTGGCATCGAGTTGCTGGCCATAGACTTGCTCGGTCAGCGCGCGGTAGGCGTCCAGTTTGGAGGCCCGAATGGCCAACAAGCGCTGTTGGGCGGGTAATCGGGCGTTTTGCACGCTGATCACGGCGTATCCGGTGGCCACCAATGTCTCACGCTTGTCGACCATTGGGGAAACCATCGCCTGCGAGGACAGGGCATCTTCTACGGGCGCAGGACGCGCCTTGGTCGAAGGCGGGGTTTGGCAGGCGACAAGGCCCAGGCAGAGCAGGAGGGTTGGCAGAAATTTATTTATTGTCATGGCACGCTTCCTTGTTGAGGACTCCCCAAGATTTCGACACCAGCGGTTCCAGCTTTAACGGCGAATGATTGCCACGAATACTTTTGTTGGCTTGTGGAATTTGCATATCCCATCAAAATGATGTGTAGATATTTTTGACATGACACCAACGACTGAATTCATCGGTAGCGCAGCGACAACTTTGGCATTGCGTGCCATGGTTTCGAGTATGGCCAATTCCACGGCAACCGTCATGATTACGGGCGAAAGTGGGACTGGAAAAGAGCTTTTGGCACGACTGCTTCACGAGCAATCGGAACGGCAAGGTTCAAACTTTGTGCCCATTAATTGCGCCGCCATTCCCAAAGATTTACTCGAAAGTGAACTCTTTGGTCACCGCAAAGGCGCCTTCACGGGGGCTGTGGCGGATCGGGTGGGACGCTTCGAGTTGGCGCACGGCGGCACGATCTTCCTCGATGAAATTGGCGACATGTCACTGGACATGCAAGTCAAGTTGCTGCGCGTTTTACAAGAGCGAACCATTGACCCCATCGGGGGAACCAAGCAGGTCAATGTCGATGTTCGTGTTGTTGCCGCAACACATCGGGACTTGGAAAGCGAAATTGCTGCGGGTCGCTTTCGCGAGGATTTGTACTATCGTTTGAATGTTCTTCCGATTGTCACGCCGGCATTGCGCGAGCGCGCTGAAGACGTTCCTGAACTTCTGGCTTTTTTTGCGCACAAGCATGCCCCTTACGGCAAGCCCCCGATCACGTTTGAAGCTGATTTTCTAGAGGCCCTGGTGCAATACGCCTGGCCGGGCAATGTGCGTGAGCTCTCCAATTTGGTGGCGCGTTTCAGCACACTGTATGCGGGTCAGCGCCTTGATTTGCGTGCCATCCCCCCGACATTGCTCCCCAAGGGCTTGGTATCGGCCCAAGCCGACTTACAAGCGCGCGCCCCGCTCTTGGCCACACTCGAAATCACCCCTCCGCCCGAAGTTGCCGCAGAGCTGGCCAATGAGCCTCCGGATGAAGAGGAAAACGACGTGGAGAGCATCATCATGCTCGCGCAGGGGATGCCTGCCTTGCCACCCGAGGGGCTGTCACTCAAGGAGCGCATGGCACAAATCGAGCGCAGCATCATTGAGCAGGCCCTGCAACGCAATTCGGGCAATGTGTCGCGAACGGCCAAGCTGCTCAACCTGCAGCGAACCACCTTGATCGAGAAGATCAACAAGTACGCCTTGCGTGGCGTGGCTTAGTCCTGATCCTGGTAGAGCACCGTGATGCTCATGCGACGGTTGCGAGGATCACGAGGGTTTTTGGGATTCCAAGGATCGGTGTCTGCCACCCCCTCGATTCGCGCGAAGCGACTTTCCTTGACACCGCCTTTTTCCAACAACTGACGCGTAGCCTCGGCTCGTTCGGCCGAGAGAGACCAGTTGTTGCGGCCTTCCTTGTTTTGGAAGGGAATGCTGTCGGTGTGCCCGCGAATGGCCACCTTATTGGGCATCATGGCGAGGGTTTGGGCGATCTCATTGATCAGCGTGGCGGCCTTACCCTGCATATCGGTTCCACCGCTGGGGAACATGGCGAAGTCGGCCTTGTCGATGATCTCAATACGCAAGCCCTGCTTGTCGCGGGTGACCGACACTTGGTCTTTTAAGTCGCTGAGTTTTTTGTTCTCGCCAATCTTTTGCTCGAGCTCTTTTTCCAGCTTGTCAAAATTGGCTTGCTCTTGCTGCGCCGCGACTTGTTTACGCTGCTCTTCCGACAATTTGTCGGGGTCAGAATAGGGGTTGTTGTTTTCCTCACCAGGCTGGGTATCGGGGTTGGGCCCCCCCTCTGATCGGGGCGTCAAACGCTCCAGCAAGGCGGTTTGTTTAGCGGCAAACGGAAAGCCATCGGGATCGATGATCGAGCGTCCTCCCAAAATGCCGTTGGAGCCCGCCAATTGGCCAATGGCGACCAGACTTTGGGAGGTGGGCTTGAAGTAGTCAGCAATGCTCTTGCGCTGGTCCTCGTTGGAAGCCCCGAGCAACCACATCAACAAGAAGAACGCCATCATGGCGGTCATCATGTCGGCCAAGGCGATTTTCCAGGCGCCGCCGTGCGCGCCGCCGTGGCCATCGTCCATCACCTTCTTGATGACGATGACCGGGGCGGGAGCACCGCCTTCTTTGGCTTCCTCGCCTTCGGCTGGCGCGTCAGGCGCTTTGTCGTCCGCCATTACTTGCCTCGCATGCCGTCAAAGACTTCGGCGAAGGTGGGCTGGCAGTGGTGGTTGATGCACACACGGGCCGCTTCAATGATGAGGGCCGGGGGATGGCCGTGCATGTTGCCAATGATGATTTGCTTGGCGGCTTTGAGGATCTCGCCGTCCTGATCGACGATTTGCTTCAATCGATTGGCGAAGGGTTCAAAAATACCGTAGGCCATGAACACGCCCAAGAAGGTTCCCACCAGAGCAGAACCCACCATGCCACCCAAGACGGGGGGCGGTTGGTCAATAGCCGCCATGGTTTTCACCACGCCCAACACGCAAGCCACAATGCCCAAGGCAGGCAAGGCGCCGGCCAGAACGCCAAGCGCCTCAGCAGGCGCCATGTCTTCGTGGTGGTGATGCTTGATGGCTGCGTCCATCACGTCTTCCACCGCATA
>VEQC01000247.1 GCA_018883455.1 Limnohabitans sp.
GTGTGCAGCCATGCGCAAATCCGCCGCCACCACGGTGTAGGCCTGTGCGCCGAGGTCTTGCCCCTTGACGGTGTCCCAAACCCGAATACGGACTTCAAATCGACCATCGGTGAGCTTTTGCACACTGCCGGCCAACAAGGCATCGGCACCGGCTTGTTTGAGCACGCCCAGATCAGGCCGTTCGTTCTCATCGTGTCCGGCTCCCACGCGCAAGGCCCGGAACTGACCGCTGCGTTCAAGATCAGCCTGCACGATCGCGGCGATTTTTTGAGGGGCGGCCTCTTCGCCACGCAGGGGTTGAATGGCAATCGGAATTTGGGTCATGCCCACCCCCGAGACTTCCACTCGCACTTGCGCCTGACTTTGCAGAGCCAATAGCCCCAGACCCACAGAGCCGAACACGTGCCAAAGCTTTAGAAATACTTTTTTCATGATGAAAAGGTTGCCAAAGCCCCCCGAAATGCTTTGGAAGGTATTGTAGAGCCTGCGCCAGCGCCCCTCAGAGCAACACAATGTCGTATTGCTCCTGGCCCATGGCGCTCTCGGCCATGAGGGAAATGGGCTTGCGGATAAAGTCACTCAAGCCCGCCAAATGCTGGCTTTCCTCATCGAGCAGGATCTCAATGACTTCAGGGGCTGCGACCACCCGAAACTCGCGCGGGTTGAACTGGCGCGCCTCACGCAAGATTTCGCGCAAGATGTCATAGGCCACGGTGCGAGCGGTTTTGACCATGCCCCGACCACTGCAGGTGGGACAGGGCTCACAGAGCATTTGGGCAAGCGACTCGCGGGTGCGTTTGCGCGTCATCTCCAAGAGCCCCAGCGGGGAGAAGCCACTGACCATGGTCTTCACCCGATCGCGCCCCAAGTGCTTGCGAAACTCGGCCAATACCGCTTCGCGGTGGTCTTCGCGCACCATGTCAATAAAGTCGGCCACGATGATGCCCCCGAGATTGCGCAAGCGCAGTTGGCGGGCAATCACCCCCGCGGCCTCGAGGTTGGTTTTGAAAATGGTGTCTTCAAAATTGCGCGCGCCCACGAATGCACCGGTGTTGACGTCAATGGTGGTGAGGGCTTCCGTTTGGTCAATGATCAAATACCCCCCCGACTTCAACTCGACCCGCTTGCCCAGGGCCCGGGCCACTTCGTCGTCGATGTTGTAGAGGTCAAAGATCGGCCGCTCCCCCCTGTAGTGCGAGAGTCGCGCCGCTGCCGCGGGCATGAACTCTGCCCCAAACGCTTGCAGCCATTGGAATTGTTCTTTGGAATCGATGCGAATTGACTGCGTGGACTCCGAGACCAGATCGCGCAACACCCGCTGCAAGAGGCTCAAGTCTTGGTGGAGCAAGGATTTGGGGGGCTCGCGGCTGGCGGACTCGCGAATGCGCGACCACGTCTTGCGCAAGTAGGCTATGTCTTCTTGCAACTCGGTGTCGCTGGCATCTTCGCCGTTGGTGCGCAGGATGAACCCCCCGCCCTCCCCGGCCACGAGGTTTTGCAAGCGGTGGCGCAGGGCCTCGCGCTGTTCAAGGGGGATTTTTTGCGAAACGCCGATGTGGTCATCCTGCGGCAAAAACACGAGCAGTCGCCCCGCAATGCTGATTTGGGTCGAAAGACGCGCCCCTTTGGTGCCAATGGGGTCTTTGATGACCTGCACCAGCAAGGATTGGCCTTCATAGATTTGTTTCTCAATGGGCAAGGCCGGGGGAGCCGCCTCCGGGGAGTCCGCGTGCTTGGCGGCCATGCTGCTGAGCAGATCCGCCACGTGCAAAAAAGCGGCCCGCTCCAAACCAATGTCGATGAAAGCCGACTGCATGCCGGGCAACACGCGGGAGACCTTGCCCAAGTAAATATTGCCGACCAAGCCCCGCTCGAGCGAACGCTCCAGGTGCAACTCCTGTAGGGCGCCGTTCTCGATCACAGCGACCCGCGTCTCTTGGGGGGACCAGTTGATGAGGATGTCCTGTTGCATGATGGTCTTAAACGGGAATGCCGAATTCTCGCAACAATTGCGCGGTTTCATGCAGGGGCAAACCCATGATGCCGGAGTAACTCCCGCGCATCGCGGCCACTTGGGTGGAGGCCCAGCCCTGAATGGCGTAGGCACCGGCCTTGCCCATGGGCTCGCCCGAGCGAACGTACTGCTGGATTTGCGCGGCCGACCAAGGCGCGAAGCGAACCCAAGAGGTTTGCACCACCAAGCGCTGCTGGCGCGGGGTGGCCAGCGCCACTGCGGTGAGCACGCGGTGCTCCTGTCCGCTGAGCGCGCGCAGCATGGCGCGCGCCTCGGCGGCATCGTGCGGTTTGCCCAGGATCTGGCGCCCAAGGGCCACCGTGGTGTCGGCGCACAGAATGGGGGCGAGGGGCTTGCGTTGCCGCTGCAAACGAAGCAATGCCGCCGCCAGTTTGTTTTGCGTCACGCGCCGCACATAACGCGCAGGCGGCTCGTTGGGCAGCGCCTCCTCCAGGGCTTCGGCGTCTTCATCGGGTGCGGGCAGCAGCAACTGGTAGGCCACGCCCATTTGTTGCAGCAACTGCTGACGGCGGGGGCTTTGCGAGGCCAAGTAAATGAAGGTCGGACGCACCATGGTTCATTCCCGATGATAGGGATGCGCGTTCAAAATCGACCACGCCCGATAGAGTTGCTCAATCAAGAGCACACGTACCATGGCATGGGGCAAGGTCAGATCGGAGAGTCGAATGCGCTCGTGGGCCAGATCGCGCCATGTGGGCTCCAAGCCGTCGGGCCCCCCAATCACCAGGGCTACGGGATCGGCGGCCAGTTGCCAGGCCCGCAAGCGCTCGGCCAAGGCTTGCGTGCGCAAGCTCACCCCCCGCTCGTCGAGCACCACCACCCGGCTTCCCCGCGGAATGGCCGCCTCGATACGCTCGCGCTCCGCGCTCAGCAGGCTGTCCACCGATTTGCGGCCACGCGGCTCGGTTTTGATGGTTTTGAGTTCTAGCCGCCAGTCGGGAGGGAAGCGCTTGGCGTAATCGTCCCAGGCCTGCTGGGCCCAGTCCGGTACGCGTTGGCCCACCGCGACGACCGCCCACTTCATGCGCCTGAGCGAACTTTACGGCCTGCAGGGGATGCAGAAGGCGCCGCCTTGCTGCGGGTCGGCTTCGGGGTGGCGGCGGCGGTAGCGGCACGAGGGGCACGCGATTTGGCGGCGGTTGTGGGA
>VEQC01000248.1 GCA_018883455.1 Limnohabitans sp.
GCTTCCGTACAAGGCAATGCCCGGGCGCACCCAGTCGGCGACCACGTCGGGGTCCGTGCCATGGCGCAGGAGAGCCGCGCTGTTGCAGAGGCTGCGCTCGCCGGGCAAGTCGCGCGTGGCTTCGGCAAAGAGAGCACATTGGTGGGCGATGCCGCGGGGGGTATCGGCGTCGCTGAAGTGAGTGAGGTGCGTGATTTCCTCCACCTGGGGCAGGCTGTTGAGGCGTGTCCAGGCCGTTCGGTAGGCCTCCGGGGCGAAGCCCAAGCGGTTCATGCCGCTGTTGAGCTTGAGGTAGACGCGGTGGGCTTGCTGGGTCTTGTGGCGGCTGAGCCAGTCAATTTGCTCGCTGCGGTGCACCGTGTGCCAGAGATCGAGGCGCGAGCAGAGCTCCAAATCGCGCGGCTCAAACACCCCTTCAAGAAGGAGGATGGGGCCACGCCAGCCCAGACCCCGTCAGGCCTCAGCCTCATGCAAATCGAGCAGGGCAAAGCCATCGGCCGCACGCAACCCCTCAAAGGCCGTGGCCACCCCATGACCGTAAGCATTGGCCTTGACCACCGCCCAAACGCGGGCATCGGGCACGCGGGCACGAACTTCAAGTAAGTTTTTCCGCAATGCGTCAGGATGGAGGTGCAAGCGAATCGGACGGGGCATGGCCTTGAGGGAATCAGGTTATACCGCTATTGTGTCACTCGCATGGTATAAACCGCCGGGTATGAAGCGCGGTTTTTACACCATCATGTCGGCCCAGTTTTTCAGCTCTTTGGCCGACAACGCCCTCTTTGTAGCGGCCGTTGAACTCCTCAAAGCCGAAGGTGCCCCCGAGTGGCAGCGCGCCGCGCTGGTGCCGATGTTCGCCCTTTTCTATGTCGTGCTTGCCCCCTTTGTCGGAGCGTTTGCCGATTCGCGGCCCAAGGGGGATGTCATGCTCATCAGCAATAGCATCAAGGTGGTGGGCTGTCTGATGATGTTGTTTGGCACGCATCCTTTGTTGGCCTACGCGGTGGTTGGCCTAGGGGCGGCGGCGTATTCGCCCGCCAAGTACGGCATTCTCACGGAGTTGCTGCCCGCCTCGCAGCTGGTCAAGGCCAATGGGTGGATTGAAGGGCTCACGATCGGCTCGATCATTCTGGGCGTGTTGCTGGGCGGACAATTGGTGGGGCCGGTCATTGCGCCCGTGCTGCTGGGCTTAGATGTGCCGCTCTTTGACACGGGCATCGACCTACCGCCCGAGGGCGCGATTTGCGTGCTGGTGCTCATTTATATGCTCGCCGCCTGGTTCAATACCCGCATTCCCCTCACGGGCGCGGCCATGGTGCCGATGCGCCGGGATCCTGAGCGCAGCCTGGGGTATAACTTGCTCGCCTTGCTGCCCGATTTTGTGTCTTGTAACCGCCGTCTCTGGCAAGACAAGCTGGGGCAGATTTCGCTGGCCACCACCACTTTGTTTTGGGGGGTGAGCGGCAATCTGCGCTATATCGTCCTGGCCTGGGCCGCGGCGGCCTTGGGCTACACCACCACGCAGGCGTCAGGGCTGGTGGGGGTGGTGGCGATTGGCACGGCCGTTGGCGCCGTTGCCGCCTCGATGCGCACACGATTGGAGCACGCGCCCACCCTCATGCCCCTGGGTATTGGGATGGGTGTGTTGGTGCTGGCCATGAACGCCATTGACCAGCTGTGGCTGGCCGTGCCTTTTCTGATTCTGTTGGGAGGCTTAGGGGGTTATTTGGTCGTCCCCATGAACGCCTTGTTGCAACACCGTGGCCATAACCTCATGGGCGCGGGCCGCTCGATTGCCGTGCAAAACTTTAACGAACAGCTTTGCATTTTGGGGCTGGGCGGTGGCTACACCTTGTTCACGGGCATGGGCTTGTCGTCGTTTGGCGCCATCACGGGCTTTGGTTTGCTCGTGGCCAGCGTGATGTGGCTCATCCAGCGCTGGCACGCTTACAACCACGTACACCACCGGGACGAGCTCGCGCGATTACTGCACATCGCGCGTAACGACGATTTGCACGGCTAAGTGCATTGGCGCGTGTGGCGCGGCACCTCGGAGCGCGTCCTGTTAAATCACCTGCGCCCCTTGTTGAATCAGGAGCTGCAGCGCCTTTGTGTTGTGATTCCAGACCTCATAAGTGGTTGTACCCGCATCGATCACGGTCACAGCAGCCCCGGCGCTTGTCTGCTTGATCCAAACTGCCAGGTCGATATCGATTCTGTCCATGAACGATGCTTTAATGGCCAATTGATGCCGTGCGACCGAATTCCCAAACGCACTACCCGTTCCATTCGTCCAACCGTTGCCGGTGTTGAATAGATTCATCCCGCAAAGAACGAGCAGGTCCTGCGCCGATAGACTGAGGGTGTTGGCGCTTGTATCCGAGGAAAGATCAATGCGCTCGATACTCGCAAGACGACTTCCCAGCCCAAAATTTCCCGCAGCCACATTACTGATGCCTGTCAAGTCGAGACTTGCGCCATCACTGAGTCGCAGAGTATCCATACCACCACCACCGTCAATTCGTGAAAATTGCGTTGGGCGGCCCGGGTTGGCGGCCAAGGATGGCCCTGTCCTTGAAAGTTCAGCAATGTTGCTGGGGTTGAGGGTAATGGTGTCTTGCCCCGCACCGCCATAAATCACATCTGTACCACCGCCACCGATCAACGTATCGTCGCCGGCGCCTCCTACAGCCCACTCGCTGGCGCTCGTACCCGTCCAAGTCTCTGAAGCTGAGCTCCCCAGCCAATCACACGTGAGCGTCTGCCCTAAGTCCTGCTGAACATCCGCCAAATGAACCGCCGCTCCGTCAGTTTTGCCAAAAATCACATAGCTTCGCCCTGCATTCACCCCCGAGCTCGGGTCACTATTGGGCGCGCCCACCACCAAATCTGCCATGCCATCCCCGTTGATGTCACCGACACTGGAGACCGATGACCCACTGCCATCAGAAGCCCCGGCACCGTTGATCACGAAACCACCGGTTCCTGCAGCCACTGCAGTTAGCTCGATGGCTGTGGCTGTGGTTTTTCCAAACGCCCCATATCTGCGCCCGGCATCCCAGCTTGAGCTCGACGAGCCCGCATCGCTCTTTGGGCAACCCACAATCAGATCGGCGAGTCCATCGCCATTCACATCCCCAGCGCCAGAGACGGAGAAGCCACTCTCCTCGGA
>VEQC01000054.1 GCA_018883455.1 Limnohabitans sp.
ACCTGGTACCAGGTTTGGGAGTGGGTTTGCACGAGCCATTTCGCCCCTGCGTCGCCTTGGTGGGGGTCAATCAAAAACCCAATCTGATCGCGCAACTCCCGCACCACGGCCGAGGCCACGCCGCTGCGGTCGTAGAGGTAATGCGCAAAAAAGGCCGCACCCTCCACCGGCCCGCCCGCGCCCCACCACTGAAAGCAAAGGCGACGCAGTTTGTCGAGCAATTGGTCCACCCGGTCCTGCGCCTGCAAGACATGGTCATCAAAGGCCGCAATCATGACGAGCTTGAGCACCGTCTCAAAGCCCAGGTCGCGCCGGATGCCCTGCGGGTTACCAAAAATGTCGCGCTGCGCGAAGCTCTGGTGGCCAATGGCCATCACCCGGAAAAACTCGGGCAGGGTGTCGTTCAAGCGCGGCCAGTGGCGCGCAAATGCCTCGCGCTCCTGAGCACTTAACTGTGGCGGGCGCGGCGTCGTCATTGCGCCTCCGCCAGTGCCGCCATGAGCCGGTGCTTGAGCGCCGAGAAGCTCAGGTGCTCGTGGGTCTTGCCCTGGCGGTACGAGTAGCTGTTGACCCAGCCCTCGTGAATCTTGAGGTTCACGCCAAAGAGCGTCTCAAACAAATGCACGATTTGCATCTCGTCCAATCGGTTGCCCTCCAACTTGGCCAGCAGCTCGGCATAGCGGTGCGTGTCACCGCGCGCGTCTTTGCGCGTGCCACCGGCTTGACTCGCGTGGGCTGCGCCCGCATGCCCAGGGCTCGCATGGCTCGACGGGGAAGCGCTCGTGCGCTGCGCCTGTGTTTGGGCACGGCGCTGCAATTGCAAATCGTAGGCGGCCCGCTTTTGCGCGTCGCCCAAGACGGCATAGGCCACATTGATGTTGGCCATGCGCGCGGTGCTGTCATCGCTCGCGCCGCGGCGGCGGTCGGGGTGGTACTTTTGTGCCAAGGCCTTGTAAGCCGCACGCACCACCTCCGGCTCCGCCAGCGGAGACAGGCCCAACACGTCATAGTGGGTTTTCGTGGCCACGTCAAAAGCACCTGAAAAGCAAACAACAGCGCCTAGTGTAAAGTTCAACCCCATGGGGCGTCTTTGCGATGCCTCAACACCCCACAAACGCAGTTCATGAATTTCCTTAAGGGCTTTTGGCAACGTCTGACCCGCTGGTTCTCCCGCGGTAAGCCCCTTCCGCCCTGGCCAGCGTTCTCTGTGGACACCATCGTCCAGGAGTTTCGTCTGCTTGAGCAGGCGCGCTCACTCGCGAGCTTGGGGCTGCCGGCCTTCCACGCCAAAGCCCCCACCAGCATCGAACTCGAAGTCGTGCGCTACTTGGAAGCCGCGCGCGATCAGGTGCAGCGCCAAGTGGCCAGCGAGCAAGAGCGCGTCGATCAATCCATCCGCCAACTCCATGCCCATGTCTACGATGTGGAGTCGGGCCTCTTGGGCTCCGATTTTGAGCGCCGCGCCCAACTCATCTTCAACGAACAAAAGAGCTGGCTCGACAAGCTCGCGCGTCAAGCCCGCTCGCGCCTGAGTGAGCTGCAAAAATTCCGCCGCACCCATCAACTCGAGCGCGAGGCCCATTACCCAGAAGGGGCCGGGCTCTTCTTTCGCTATGCGGTCTTGCTCCTGCTCGTGGTGGGCGAGGGCGTCTTCAACGCCAACTTCTTTGCCGAAGGCCTCAGCAGTGGTTTGCTCGGGGGCTTCTTCTACGCCGCCACGCTCGCCGCGCTCAACGTGGGCGTGTGCTTTGTGCTGGGCTATGCGGGGGTGCGCCACATCCACCATGTGCAGCTGGCCAACCGCCTGCTGGGGGTTTTCTCGCTCCTCTTTGCCCTGGCCTTCACCCTGCTCATGGCCTTGTCCATTGGGCACCTGCGCGACGCCATCCTGCACGAGAGCGCCACCCCCACGCGCGATGCCTTCTACGCCCTCTTGGCCAACCCCCTGGGCCTAGACGACTTGGTGGCCTGGGTGCTGGGCTTGGTCACCGTGGGCTTTGGCTTGGGCGCGCTCATCGACGGCCACGGCATCGACGACGCCTACCCCGGCTACGGCCCCCTTGCGCGCCGCTGCCACGCCGCGGTGGACGAATTCGAGGACGAATTCGAAGAGGTGCGCGCGAGCCTGGAAGACCTGCGCCAAGAGAACATCGTCTCGCTCGACCAAGAAGTCCTGCGCGTGCACGGGCAACTCAAACAGTTTCGCCTCTGGCTGGACGAGAAAAAAGCCATCCACCAGCGCGGCTTACAAAGCTTGCAAGATTCCGAAACCGCGCTCTACGCCTGCCTGCGCCTCTTTCGCGCGGAGAACGAGCGCCACCGCAAAGACGCCTTGCGCCCGGCCTACTTCGACACCTTGCCCACCTTGCGCGGGGTGACCCTGGACAAACCCAACGAGGACACCCTGGAGAAGGCCTACCAAGACATGGTCGAGCGCTTGCGCGAGATGGAAACCACCTTGCCCGAGCGGCGCGCGCAAGTCTATGCGCTCTTTGACCGGCACTTGGAGGAGCTCAACCCGCTCCTGCCCGCCATCCATGCCCAGCAAGAGGAGGGTTGGTGATGGTGCGACGCTCACGCACGGCTCGACGTCGTGACCGCCAACACTGGGTGGGCGGCAGCATTCTTTTACTCATCGTGCTCCTGGTGGTGGCCGCCAGCGTCTGGTGGTGGACACAACGCCAAGCCGCACCCAACCCCCAGACCTTGTGTCCTGCGCAGGGGCCCCGCGGCCATGTGGTGCTGTTGGTGGATCGCACCGACCCGTTCAATCGGGCCCAAAAAGTGGCCTTCGACAACCTGGTGCGCGACGTGGTCGAGCGCCAACTCCCACCGGGCTACTTGCTCTCGGTCTTCATGCTGGCGGACGATTTTGATCGCCAAACCCTGCCCTTGGTCGAGTTGTGCAACCCCGGAGACGCGCGGGGGCACAACGAGCTCACCGAAAACCTGCGCCAGATCGATCGAACCTACCGCGAGAAATTCCTCACCCCCTTGCGCGAAGGCAGCGAGCGCATGGTCGATGCCGCCCCGGCCCAAGTCTCCCCTGTCTTGGAAATGCTGCAAATGGTGAGCTTGCAGGCCTTTGAGCGCCACCGCGTGGACGGCCCGCGCGAGCTCATCTTGGTCTCGGACTTGCTCCAGCACGGCCCCCAGTTCTCCTTCTACCGCAACCCGCCGAGTTATGAAGCCTTTGAGCTGACGCCTTTTGCCCAAAAGACCCGCGTGGCCTTTGAGGGGGTGGATGTGCGCGTGGCCCTTCTACTGCATCAACCGGCCCTTCAGCAAGAGCCTTTGAAGCGCTTTTGGCAAACTTATTTTGATCGCGCAGGCGCGCGCAGCGTACGCATCACCCCTTTACCCGGTTAAGTCTCGGCGGTGTCAGCAGAGGTTGGGCAGGACTGCCTAAAATGGGCCCATGTTTGTCCACCTGCGCATCCACTCTGAGTATTCGGTCATCGACGGCACCAACCGGGTGGACGATCTCGTGGCCGCGGCGGCGAAGGACACGCAACCCGCGCTCGCGCTCACCGATTTCAACAACCTCTTTGGCGCGATCAAGTTTTACAAGGCCGCGCGCGGCGCGGGCGTCAAGCCCGTGCTCGGTTGCGACGTGCTCATCGAAGGCTTTGGCGAGGGCGCGCCGCCCGTGCGCCTGCTCCTGCTCGCGCAAAACCACACCGGCTACCTGCATCTGTGCGAATTACTTGCGCGCGCCTGGACAGGCCACGTGGTCAAAGCCCAGGCTGTTTTGCGCCATGAGTGGCTTGCCGAACTCAACGGCGGCCTCATTGCGCTGTCTGGCGCCACGGCTGGCCCCCTGGGAGCCCCCCTCGCGCAGGGCGATGCCACCCGCGCGAGCGAAATTGCCCTGCAACTCGCGCAGTGGTTCCCCCACCGCTTCTACATCGAGCTCCAACGCGCGGGCCGCCCGGAAGACGAGCCCCACGTGCGGGCCGCGGTGGCCTTGGCCGCGCGCTTGCAACTCCCTGTGGTGGCCACCCACCCCGTGCAGTTCGCCACCCCAGACGATTACGAAGCCCACGAGGCCCGCGTTTGCATTGCCGAGGGCGAGATACTGGCCAACCCACGGCGCGTGCGCCGTTTCACGCGCGACCAGTATTTCAAATCCAGTGCCGAGATGCAGTCGCTCTTTGCCGACATCCCCAGCGCCCTGGCCAACGCCGTTCACATTGCCGAGCGCTGCAGCCTGAGCCTGGTGCTGGGCAAGCCCCAGTTGCCCGACTACCCCACGCCCAACGGCATGTCGCTCGAAGCGTATTTCCGCTACGCCTCGCAAGAAGGCTTGGCGCAGCGCCTCGTGCAGCGCTACCCCGACCCTCAAGTGCGCGAGCAACAACGCCCGCGCTACGAGGAGCGCCTGCAATTTGAGATCGAGACCATCCTCAAGATGGGCTTTCCGGGTTACTTCTTGATCGTGGGCGATTTCATTCAATGGGCCAAGCACAACGGTTGCCCGGTGGGGCCTGGTCGTGGTTCGGGAGCAGGTTCGCTCGTGGCGTACTCCCTCTCCATCACCGACCTCGACCCGCTGCAATACAACCTGCTCTTTGAGCGCTTCCTCAACCCTGAGCGGGTCTCCATGCCCGACTTCGACATTGACTTTTGCCAGACCAACCGCGATCGCGTGATCGAGTACGTCAAACAAAAGTACGGGCGCAATGCGGTGAGCCAGATCGCCACCTTTGGCACCATGGCCGCGCGCGCGGCCATTCGTGACGTGGGCCGCGTCCTCGACATGAGCTACACCTTCTGCGACGGGGTCTCCAAGCTCATCCCCAACAAGCCCGGTCAACACATCACCATCGCGGGCGCGCTCGAAGCCGAGCCCCAGCTTGCCGAGCGCAATGCCCGCGAAGACGAGGTGCGCAACTTGCTCGCCATGGCGCAAAAGCTCGAAGGCCTCACACGCAACGTCGGCATGCACGCCGGGGGCGTGCTCATCGCCCCGGGCAAGCTCACCGATTTCTGCCCGCTCTACCAACAGCCGGGCAGCGAAGCGGCGGTGAGCCAATACGACAAGGACGACGTCGAGGCCGCCGGTCTCGTGAAGTTCGACTTCTTGGGGCTCGCCACCCTCACCATTTTGGAGCTCGCGCGCGATTTCATCCGCCAGCGCCACGCCGGCCAGGCCGATTTCAGCTTCGAGCAAATCCCGCTCGACGATCCCGCCACCTACAAACTCTTCCAAAACGGCCAAACCGAAGCGGTCTTCCAGTTTGAAAGCCGGGGCATGCAAGGCATGCTGCGCGACGCGCGTCCAACCCGCTTGGAAGACCTCATCGCCTTAAACGCCCTCTACCGACCGGGCCCCATGGACCTCATCCCGAGCTTCGTGGCGCGCAAACACGGCCGTGAAAAAGTGGAGTATCCGCATCCCCTGGTCGAGTCGGTCCTCTCCGAAACCTACGGCATCATGGTCTACCAAGAGCAGGTCATGCAAACGGCCCAGGTCCTCGGCGGCTATAGCTTGGGCGGCGCCGATTTGCTGCGTCGCGCCATGGGCAAGAAAAAGCCCGAGGAGATGGCCGAGCACCGCGAGATCTTCCGCACCGGCGCGGCCGCCAACCAGATCAGCCCGCAAAAGGCCGACGAAATCTTCGATTTGATGGAGAAGTTCGCCGGCTACGGCTTCAACAAGTCGCACGCCGCCGCTTACTCCTTGCTGGCCTACCAAACCGGTTGGCTCAAGGTGCACTACACCGCCGAGTTCTTCTGCGCCAACATGACGGTCGAACTCGACGACACCGACAAACTCAAAGTGCTCGTGGAAGACGCCCGCCGCATGGGCATTCACTTTGAGGCGCCCGACATCAACCGCGGCGTCTGGCGCTTTGAGCCCATTGCCGACCAAGTCATCCGCTACGGCTTGGGCGCCATCAAGGGCTCGGGCCAGCAAGCCATCGAGGCCGTGGTGGCCGCGCGGGAGGAGGGCGGGCCCTTCACCTCGCTCTTTGATTTCTGCCGCCGAGTCGACCGCAGCCGCGTCAACAAGCGCACCGTCGAGGCCCTCATCAAGGCCGGCGCCTTCGACAACCTGCAACTCAACCGCGCAGCCTTGCTCGCCAGCGTCGAACTCGCCTTTGATTTCGCCAACGCCGCCGAAGCCAACGCCAACCAAGGCGGGCTCTTTGACATGATGGGCGACGACGCGCATGGCGCGAGCACCCAAGAGCCCGAGCTCGTCGAGGTCATGCCCTGGAGCGTCAAGGAGCGCCTCGCCCAAGAAAAAACAGCGCTCGGGTTTTACTTCTCCGGCCATCTGTACGACGAAGTCGAAGCCGAAATTCGCCGCTTCATCAAAACCCCGCTCATCGAGGTGCAGGAATCCCGCGAACCGCAAATGCTCTCGGGCATCGTCTCCGATCTGCGCACCATCAACGGCCAGCGGGGCCGCATCGTCTTTCTCAAACTCGACGACAAATCCCACGTCATCGAGTGCTCGCTCGACGAAGCCCTCTACCAGCAGCACCGCCACTGGTTGCGCGACGACGAGCTCGTTATCGCCATGGCCAAAGTCTCCCCAGACCGTTTCTCCGGCGGGTTACGCTACCAAATCCAGCAACTCTGGACGCTGCCCCAGGCGCGTTGCCGCTTTGGCAAGTACCTGCGCGTGAGCGTTAACGGCCAGGCCCCCGACCTCGCGCGCTTGCTGCGTGAGCACCCTCCCCAGGTCGAGTCCACCGAGGAGGGAGATTTCGAGCGGGGCTTGGGCGTGCGCCTCTTGGTCCTGCGCGAAGGCGCCCAAGCCGAATTCGCCCTCGGGCCTGCGGCGCGCTTCTTCCCGAGCGACGCAGCCCTGGCCAGTTGGATCGCCCAGGCCCACTCTGGCCAGGCAGGGGTGGTTTATGAATAAGGCGCGCAAACTCCTGTGGACCATCCCCACCTTGCTCACCCTCGCGCGCATTGCGTCCATCCCGCTCATCATTGGCGTGTACTACATGCCCTTTGAGATCGAGGCGCGTAACCTCGCCGCCACCGTCCTCTTTGTGCTCTTTGCCCTCACGGATTGGCTCGACGGCTACCTCGCCCGACGCTTGGACCAAATGTCCACCTTCGGCGCTTTCCTGGACCCCGTGGCGGACAAATTCCTCGTCTGCGCGGCCTTGTTGGTGCTGGTCGATCTCGACCGCGCCCCAGTGCTCGTGGCCCTCATCATCATTGGCCGCGAGATCGCCATCTCCGCCTTGCGCGAGTGGATGGCGCGCATTGGCGCCACCCGCAGCGTGGCCGTGCACATGCTCGGCAAGCTCAAAACCACCGTGCAAATGGTGGCCATTCCCTTCCTCCTCTTTGACGGGATGCTCTTTGGCGTGATCGACACCGCGCTCTGGGGCGAAGTGCTCATCTGGATCGCCACCGTGCTCACCATTTGGTCCATGGTGTATTACCTGCAAAAGGCCTGGCCTGATATCGAGCACCACGCCCAATGACCGCTTCCCCCGCCCAGACCCACTGGGTTCGTGCCATGCCCGTCGTGTTTGTGCTCATCTGGAGCACGGGCTTTATCGTCGCGCGCTATGGCATGCCCCATGCGCCCCCGTTCACCTTTTTGCTCGTGCGCTACTTGCTCTCGGCGCTGTGCTTTGTGCTCTGGATTCGCTGGGCACGCGTGGCCTGGCCGCGTGATCCGCGCCAGTGGGCGCACCTGGCCGTCACGGGCGTGCTCATGCACGCGCTCTACCTTGGCGGCGTTTGGGCTGCGGTGCGTGCGGGCATGGGCTCGGGCCTCTCGGCCCTCATCGTCGGTTTGCAGCCCGTGCTCACCGGCATTTGGCTCTCGCGCCACGGCGAGTCGGGCGTGACCCGTCGCCAATGGGCGGGCCTGATTTTGGGTTTTCTCGGCTTGGCCTTGGTGGTCTCCCGCAAACTGGAGCACAGCCTCGAAGTCACCGCCTTTACCCTCACCATGGCCGTCATGGCGCTCCTGGCCATCACCATCGGCACCCTCTATCAAAAACACTTTCTCGCGCCCTGCGACGTGCGCAGCGCCAACACCGTGCAGCTACTCGCCGCGGCCGTCTTCACCCTGCCACTCGCCTGGCTCGAACCCCACGACATCGACTGGGCCCCCGAACTCTTTGGCGCCATGGCCTGGTCCGTGCTCGGCTTGACCCTGGGCGGCAGCTCCTTGCTCTACCTGCTCATCCAGCGCGGCGCAGCCGCCTCCGTCACGAGCCTCATGTACTTGGTGCCGCCCACCACGGCGCTCATTGCTTGGGTGTTGTTTGACGAACCCATCACCACCGTCACCCTCATGGGCGTAGCCCTCACCGCCGTGGGCGTGAGCTTGGTGGTGCGCCCCCCTAAAATCGCCCCGATGTCAGAGGAGACTAAAAAATGACAAAACACCGCATCGCCGTCATCGCCGGAGACGGCATCGGCACCGAAGTCATGCCCGAAGGCCTGCGCGCCTTGGACGCCGCCGCCCGCAAATTCGGAATTGATTTGCATTTTGATATGTTTGATTTTTCCAGCTGGGCCTATTACGAAAAGCACGGCAAGATGTTGCCCGACAACTGGAAAGACCAAATCGGGGGGCACGACGCGATCTACTTTGGTGCGGTGGGTTGGCCCGACAAAATCCCCGACCACGTCTCGCTCTGGGGCTCCTTGCTCATGTTCCGCCGCGAGTTCGACCAGTACATCAACCTGCGCCCCGCGCGCCTCATGCCCGGCATCATCGCGCCAGTGGTGCGCAAAGACGGCAGTCCCCGCCAGCCCGGTGAAATCGATATGTATATCGTTCGGGAAAACACCGAGGGGGAATACTCCGCCATTGGTGGGCGCATGTTTGGCGGCACGGAACGCGAGATCGTCATGCAAGAGACCGTGATGTCACGCATCGGTGTCGATCGGGTGCTCAAATTCGCCTTTGAGCTCGCCCAATCGCGCCCCAAAAAGCACCTCACCAGCGCCACCAAATCCAACGGCATTGCCATCACCATGCCCTACTGGGACGAGCGCGTCGCCGCCATGGCTGCGCAGTATCCGGGTATTCAAGTCGACAAATTCCACATCGACATCCTCACGGCCCATTTCGTGCAGCGCCCCGACTTCTTCGACGTGGTGGTGGCGAGCAATCTTTTCGGTGACATCCTCAGCGATTTGGGTCCCGCATGTACCGGCACCATCGGCATCGCACCGAGCGCCAACATCAATCCCACGCGCAAAATGCCCTCGCTTTTTGAACCCGTGCACGGCTCGGCCCCGGACATCGCGGGCAAAAACATCGCCAACCCGATCGGTCAAATTTGGTGCGGTGCGATGATGCTGGAATTTTTGGGCTACAAAAACGCCCACGATGCCATCTTGCAGGCTATTGAAAAAGTGCTCGATCCCCAATCGGGTGCACCCCGCACGCCCGACATTGGGGGCAGCGCCAGCACGCAAGATCTTGGCCGGGCGATTGCCCAGGCCATATGAGCAAACTGTCATTCGCAGCGCCCGGGAAAACCTCGCAAAATGCGACTAGAATGCGCTCGTTGCCACTGTGAGGCCGGCGCTATGCCTCGGGTGCTTCCGCTTGACACCTGTCCTGCGCCAAGGCTCTAATGCTTCTTCTGGCTCGGTGTGGTGAGAGGGGAAAGCCCTTGACTCACAGTGCCGTGACCGAGACATATCCGATCAACACCGCTTCCTGATTTTGAGAGGGGAATTTTGTGAATAAGACAGAACTCATCGAGTACATTGCCAAGCACGCCGACATCTCCAAGGCCGCCGCCACGCGCGCCCTGGAGTCCACCATCGGTGCTGTGAAGACCACCCTTAAGAAGGGCGGCACTGTCTCGTTGGTTGGCTTCGGCACCTTCGCCGTGGGCAAGCGCGCTGCTCGTACCGGCCGCAACCCCCGCACCGGCGCCGCGATTAAAATCAAGGCCGCCAAAGTGCCAAAGTTCCGTCCGGGCAAAGCGCTCAAGGACGCATTGAACTGAAACTCAACGCGGGGTGCTTAGCTCAGTTGGTAGAGCGGCGCCCTTACAAGGCGTAGGTCGGCGGTTCGAACCCGTCAGCACCCACCACCCGCAAAGGCGAACCGGCGTGTTCGCCTTTTTGCATCTTTCAGGCCCGGAGCGCCCGTATGTTTGATTTTGTCCGTCAGCACACCCGGATCATGCAGTTCCTGCTGTTCCTGCTGATTTTTCCCTCATTCGTGTTGTTTGGCATCGAAGGCTATAGCCGCTTCAATGAAAAAGGCAACGCCGTGGCCACCGTGGACGGGCAAGACATCAGCCAAGCCGAATGGGACAACGCGCATCGCCAACAAGTCGAGCGCATGCGCGCGGCCATGCCCACGGCCGACATCAAACTCTTTGACAGCCCCGAGGCCCGCCAGAGCACCCTCGATCGCCTTATCCGCGAACGCGTCATGCTCGCCGCCGCCCGTCGCTTGAACCTGCAAGTGAGCGATCAGCGCTTGGCAAGCGAACTCCAGCAAGACCCCAACATCGCGAGCCTGCGCAAGGCCGATGGCAGCCTCGACATCGAGCGCTACCGCCAGCTGCTCTCCAGCCAAGGCATGACCCCTGAATCTTTTGAAGCGCGCGTGCGTGCCGACCTTGGCGTGCGCCAAGTCATGAACGGCGTGCTCTGGGGCAGCGTAGCCCCCGTGAGCCTGGCCGACGTCGCCCTCAACGCCTTCTACGAACAGCGCCAAGTGCGCGTGGCGCGCTTTGAGCCCGCCGAATTCCAAGCCCAAGCGCAACCCACCGACGCGCAGCTGCAGGACTACTACCGCGAGAACGCCGAGCGCTTCCAATCGCCCGAGCGCGCCGACATCGAGTACCTCGTACTCGACCTCGCCGCCGTGCAGAAAAACCTCACCGTCTCCGAAGCCGACCTGCGCAGCTTCTACGAACAAAACCAATCTCGCCTGGCCGCACTCGAAGAGCGCCGCGTGAGCCACATCCTCATCGCTGCGGACCGCCAAGCCCCCGCCGCCGAGCGCGAGAAAGCCCGCGCCAAAGCGCAGGGCCTGCTCGACGAGCTGCAAAAGAACCCCACTCGCTTTGCCGAACTCGCGCGCCAGAACTCGCAAGACCCAGGCTCGTCCAACAAAGGCGGCGACCTCGACTTCATCAACCGCGGCAGCATGGTCAAGCCCTTTGAAGAGGCTGCTTTCGGCCTCAAGAAAGGCGAGACCAGTGGCCTCGTCGAGACCGAGTTTGGCTACCACATCCTGCGCGTCACCGACATCCGCTCGCCCAAAGGCAAAAGCTTTGAAGAGTCCCGCGCCAGCCTCGAAGCCGACGCGCGCCGCCAACTCGCCCAGCGCAAATTTGCCGAAGCTGCCGAGCAGTTCACCAACCTCGTGTACGAGCAGTCCGATAGCCTGAAACCCGCGGCCGAGAAACTGCAACTCGACATCCGCCGCGCCAACGACGTTGGCCGCGACGAGAGCGCCCCCGTCCTGCCCGCGCCCCTCAACAACGCCCGCTTGCTCACCGCCATCTTCGCCCCCGATGCCACCGAGAAGCAGCGCAACACCGAAGCCGTCGAAGTCGGCCCGAGCCAGCTCGCCGCTGCACGCGTCGTGCGCTACAGCCCCACCCGCACCTTGCCCTTTGAGACCGTCAAAGCCCGCGTGCGCGAACTCCTTGTGCAGCGCATGGCCGCCGACAAAGCCCGCGAACAAGGCCAGGCCCGCTTAGCCGAATGGCGCCAAAACCCCGCCAACGCCAAACTCACCGGCCCCCTGACCCTCTCCCGCGAGCAAAAGCAGCAACTCCCCAGCACCGTGGTCGAAGCCGCCTTGCGCGCCCCCACCGCGAGCCTACCCGCCTGGGTTGGCGTCGATTTAGGCACCAGCGGCTACGCCGTCGTCAAAGTCGAAGCCATCGTCCCGCGCGACGCCCAAGCCAGCCGCAACCGCGAACGCGAGCGTGAACAATTCAGCCAATGGTGGTCCACCGCCGAGGGCCTGGCCTACTACCGCCACCTCAAGAGCGAGTTCAAAGTCACAACCAAGGCGACTGGGCTATAATTTCGCCTCTACGGTGGCTGTAGCTCAGTTGGTAGAGTCCAGGATTGTGATTCCTGTCGTCGTGGGTTCGAGTCCCATCAGCCACCCCAACCGATTTTTGTTCTTGTAAATCAAGGACTTAGATCAGTGCAACGCTGATCGGTGTAGCACCTGCTGTGGCAGCAGGTGTAGCACTTCCAAAAATGCTTGTAAGTTCCAACCCCTTGGAACTTCATGCGAAACACATACCAACGCGACGGAGTCTTCTACCTCCGCTTGCTTGTCCCCAAAGTTCTTCACCCCCATGTAA
The DNA here is from genome assembly GCA_018883455.1 of Limnohabitans sp. GTDB lineage: Bacteria > Pseudomonadota > Gammaproteobacteria > Burkholderiales > Burkholderiaceae_C > Limnohabitans. The sequence goes on from VEQC01000054.1 coordinate 12,294, forward strand.
CCAAACCTGCGGTGATCCAAAGTCTTCGGACCAAGGACAGACGGCAGGCATACTTACGTTCAATGCAAGCCAGCTTGGCTTTTGAACAGTGGGTGCATGAGATGAAAAATAAATTTGGAATCGGGGACGAGTCCAGGGAACTCGTCGTCACATTGCCCAATGGGATCAAGCTGGACTTTGATCTGGCAAAGGCCACAGAGAAAGAAGCCTATGAATCGTTGATGGGCTCCGCACTGGCTCAAAACGGCTCACAAGCCACGCAAGAGGTGAGGGAGGCCACACCCCTGCCTTCAGTCCCAGCATGGGCCACCAGGGCCCGTTTGATTGATATTTTTGAGTCCTACAAGGTCGCCAAGAGCAAAGTCTTTGCACAAGCCACACAAGACGCCTACTTCCCAAGGGTCCAAAAGTTCATTGATTTCTGTCGTGGCAAAGGCATGGTGTTTGCCGACGAAATCAGGAAGGCCCACGCCAGTGACTACCGCGAGGAAGTGATCAAGGCTCAGGAAAGCCCCCTGGGGCCACGGACAAGAGCTACTACCGCTGGCGTCAAGAGTATGGGGGCATGAAGGTTGATCAGGCCAAGCGGCTGAAGCAATTGGAGCAGGAGAACGCTCGACTCAAGCGGCTGGTGGGTGAACTGCACTTGGAGAAGGCGGTGCTCACGGATGTTGCGCGGGGAAACTTCTAAGCCCACAACGCCAGCGTGCAGCTGTGCTTGGTGCTGTGGGCAAATATCCGCGTCTGTCTGAGCGCCGAGCGTGTCAGATTCTAGGGGTGGCCAGGAGCACCATGCGGTATGCAGAGGTGCCTTTGGTGGACGAAACAGCACTGCGGCAAGGGGTGTTGGAGGTGGCCAATTTGTATGGTCGCTACGGCTACCGAACAGTCAGCGGACTGCTCAGCGGTGCGGGCTGGCAAGCCAGCGAAGCGGTGGTCAGGCGAATTTGGCGAGAAGAGGGTTTGAAGATTCCCGCCAAGCAGCCCGCAAGAGCCAGGCTGTGGCTTAACGATGGTTCCTGTGTGCGGCTGCGCCCCGAGCGGGTCAATCATGTGTGGAGCTATGACTTTGTGCAGGGTCACACCTATTGCCCTTGGTCTAGGCGCTGGCGCAAGTTTCGCATTCTGGTGGTGATCGATGAATTCAGCCGGGAGTGCTTGGCGCTGTACGTGGCTCGCACCATCAAGGCGCTCGATGTCATTGATGTGCTATCGGATTTGATGCTCGAGCGTGGTGTGCCCGAATTCATCAGAAGCGATAACGGGCCCGAGTTTGTGGCCACTATCCTCAGGAATTGGCTCAAGAGCCTGGGCACCAACACCGCCTACATCACGCCAGGCAGCCCGTGGGAGAACGGGTATTGCGAGAGCTTTAACGGTAAGTTCCGAGATCAGTGGCTCAATGGCGAATTGTTCTACAGCTTGGGCGAAGCCCGAGTTCTGATCGAGCAATGGCGCATTCACTTCAACACACTGCGTCCGCATCAATCGATTGGAAAAAAGCCACCAGCTCCGGGCACCTGGCTACCCAAGACCAAAGCGGAAAAGGCGTTGCATTTGAGTCTGTTTCCAGCAATCCCAACACCGCA
>VEQC01000249.1 GCA_018883455.1 Limnohabitans sp.
GCCGAGTCTTCCGTGGTGCGCATGGCGCGCGTCTCGCCGGAGTCGGGGTCAGAGAGCACCGTGGCCTGCTGGATGGCGTGGCCGTCTTCGATCTGTTCGATCTGCCAGCGCACCTCGAAGTCGATGGCCTGCTGCATGAACTTGAAGCTGTTGAGGTTCTTGATCTCACGCCGCGTGCCCAGGGGCTGGCCGGGCTTGCGCACGGAGACGTTGGCATCGCAGCGAAACGAGCCCTCTTGCATGTTGCCGTCGCAAATGCCAATCCAGGTGACGATCTTGTGCAGCTCTTTGGCGTAGGCCACGGCCTCCTCGCTGCTGCGAATGTCGGGTTCGGTGACGATTTCCAGCAGGGGCGTACCGGCGCGATTGAGATCGATGCCGCTTTGTCCCACAAAGTCCTCATGCAAGGATTTGCCCGCGTCTTCTTCCAAGTGGGCGCGCACCAGACGCACGGTTTTTTTCTCGTCGCCCAAGAAGAAAGACACCTCGCCGCCTTGAACCACGGGAATTTCAAACTGGCTGATTTGGTAGCCTTTGGGCAAATCCGGGTAGAAATAATTTTTCCGTGCAAAGATGCTGCGCGGGGCCACATGCGCACCAATGGCCAGGCCAAAGCGGATCGCGCGCTCGACGGCGCCGTGGTTCATCACGGGCAAGGTGCCGGGCAGGGCGAGGTCCACCGCGCAGGCCTGGGTGTTGGGCTCGGCACCGAAGGCGGTGGAGGCGCGCGAGAAGATTTTCGAGGCGGTGGTCAGCTGGGCGTGGGTCTCAAAACCAATGACCACTTCGTAGCCGTGAATGAGTTTGCTCATGGTCTTCAAACCCCCTGCGGCTTGCGCGTGTGCGCATCCGTCACCTGTTGCAAGCGGTGCGCGACGTTGAGCAGGCGCGCCTCGGCAAAATAGTTCCCAATCAATTGCAGGCCCACAGGCATGCCCCCCGCACCAAACCCCGCGGGTGTGCAAAGACCGGGCAGTCCGGCCAACGAGGCCGGCAGGGTGAAGATGTCGGCCAAGTAGTCGGCCACGGGATCACTCGCGTTTTGGCCCAAATGCCAGGCCACCGTGGGCGCCACCGGGCCGGCGATGACGTCGCATTGCTGGAAGGCGTTTTGGAAGTCGTCGGCAATCTTGCGGCGGATTTTTTGCGCCTGCAAGTAATAAGCGTCGTAGTAGCCATGCGAGAGCACATAGGTGCCGGTCATGATGCGGCGCTTGACCTCGGCCCCAAAGCCTTCGGCGCGGCTTTTCTTGTACATGTCGAGCAGGTCAACGGGGTTGGGGGTGCGGTGGCCGAATTTCACGCCATCGAAGCGGCTCAAGTTCGAGCTCGCCTCAGCCGGCGCGATGATGTAGTAGGCCGGAATGGCCAACTCGGTGAGCGGCAGATGAATCGGTACGCGTTGGGCGCCGAGTTTTTCCAGGGCGGAGAGCGCGGTTTCGAGGGCGGCGCGCACATCGTCGGCGAGTCCGGGGCCGAAGAATTCGGCCGGGATGCCAATGCGCAGGCCTTCGAGAGGGTCGGCCAGGTGGCGTGTGAAATCCTCTGCGGGGACATCGAGCGACGTGGAGTCGCGATCGGGATCGGGCCCGCACATGGCGCTCAGGAGCAAGGCGCAATCTTCCGCCGTGCGGGCCATGGGGCCGGCTTGGTCCAAGCTCGAAGCGTAGGCAATCATGCCGTAGCGGCTCGCACGTCCATAGGTGGGCTTGATGCCCGTGATACCGCAAAAGCCCGCTGGCTGGCGAATCGAGCCGCCGGTGTCGGTGCCGGTGGCCGCGGGCACGAGGCGCGCGGCGATGGCGGCGGCGCTGCCACCCGAGGAGCCCCCGGGCACGCGGGTGGCATCCCAGGGGTTGCGCACGGGGCCGTAGGCCGAGTTTTCATTGCCCGAGCCCATGGCGAATTCGTCGCAATTGAGCTTGCCCAAGCAAACCATGCCCGCGCCGCCAGAGGCTTGCGCGTCGTCTTGCGCCCCTTCCACACCGAGGCGACGCACCACCGTGGCATCAAATGGTGAGCGATAGCCTTGCAGCATCTTGGAGCCTGCGGTGGTGGGAAAGTCTCGCGTGACAAAAATGTCCTTGTGCGCCAGCGGCACGCCTTCGAGGGCGCCGCCCTGGCCTGCAGCGCGCCGAGCGTCGGCCCGCCGGGCTTGGGCGAGGGCCGCCTCTGCGTTGAGGTTCAAAAAACTCCCGCTGGTATCGGCCTGCGCGCGCGTGAGCAAGTGCTGGGTGATCTCCACAGCCGAGACAGATTTCTGCGCCAAGGCCGTGCTCAGCTCGGCCACGGTCATGTCATGCAATGCGTGTGTGCTCATGCCCCGGCCCTCACTCGATCACCTTGGGCACCAGAAACAAGCCTCGCTCAACGGCGGGCGCGCTTTGCTGGTTGGACTCACGGGCGTTGGGTTCGCTCGCTGCGTCGGTGCGCAGACGCAGGGCCATGGGTTGCACCACCTCGATCGGGTGCGCCAGCGGCACCACATCGGTGGTGTCGACTTGGCGCATGGCCTCGACCAAGTTGAAAAAGCCATTGATCTTGTCGAGCGCTTGTGCCGCCTCGTCAGGCAGCAATTCGAGCCGCGCGAGATTGGCGATGCGCTCCATATCTGAGAGGGTCAGCGACATGGGGTCATTCTTCCGGGGAAAGGGTGATTATCCCCTGCTCGCCAGGGGCTGGCACGCCGCAGGCCATTGGGCAGGTGCGGCCTGACGGCCTCCCCTGCGAGCCCGGCCCCTGTTGGGCCGGGTTGGCGACCCGAAAGCAACTCCTCTGGCATCCGCCAAGCGGACCATTGGCGATTCTTCGCCAAGGCATGGGTGAATCCCTCTTTTCCTAAACTGTGGTCTTTGTGGCGGAAGGAAAAACGACATGGCCTGGCTGTATTTGTTCTTTGCGGGGTTGTTTGAGATCGGTTGGCCGCTGGGATTGAAGTGGGCACAAGAAGAGCAAACGCGGTGGATCGGCACCGCCATGGCCGTGGTGTGCATGACCGTGAGCGGAGGGCTTCTTTGGCTCGCGCAGCGCGACATTCCCATCGGGACCTCCTATGCGGTGTGGACGGGCATTGGCGCGGCGGGTACCTTTGCGCTGGGGGTGTGGCTTTATGACGATCCCTTGAGCTTGGGTCGTCTAT
>VEQC01000250.1 GCA_018883455.1 Limnohabitans sp.
CCCCCCCCCCCAAGCCCCAGACAAAAAAACGATCCCACAAATGGATCTGCCGCCACGTGGTGCAGTACACCAATCGCCAGTAGGCCGACAAGGCGAGCACACACCCTGCGGCCCACACGAGCGAGAGCATGGCCTTGGCGCTGCCGCGCACCAACCACAGCTGCGTCCACTCCCAGAGCTTGGGCGAGGCCCAAACGGCCCCCACGGTCACGGGCAAGCCCGCCGCCAGCCCGAGGAGGCCATGCACGGGGTAAAACCGAGGCCGACGGGGTTGGCGCACGCGCGCGCGCGGTTTGGCGCTCAACGCTTGCCCCTCGACCCGCCCAAGATCACGCTCGGGAGACTGCGAGGCGGACATCGGGCCTATCCCAGCACCACAAACAACGCCGGATTGTTCGGATTGAGCCACGACTCCCCCGCCGCCAGACTGGGCGCCACGCCATGGTTGAGCTTGGTCATGAAATCGCGCAAATTCAGCAGCGAAGCGGACTGTGCCCCCAGCACCGAGGGGTCGAGTGAGAGCTCCAGGCGGGCAGCGCCACCATCACCCGCCGCCGCCAGCACCCAACTGCTGTAGGTCATGGCGACCGCCCCATCGCGCAGGTTGTTGAGGCTGGGGCGGTCGGTTTGCCCACGGGCGTCCCAAGCCACCTCGTCGTAACCCACCGAGTCGGGGTCGGAGACATCGGCCCGCGGTAAATCGCCATTGCCTTGGGAGTCGATGTAGATGCGGTCATCGCGACCGAACTGAAAAATCCGGACATCCAAGGCGGGACTCAACAATCCCACGCCCTCGCCCACATCGGCCAAGGTGAAGACATAGGGGTGCGCGCTGGCATCCAAAATACCCTCTGCGGCGTGTGGGTCCCACTGGGCGGGGTCCTGCGGGTGATCGCGCAAGCTACGAATGTCTCGCCCCACCAAATCCACCCAGTAAGCGCTGTCGAGCAGCGTGCCCTCATTCGTGATCTTGACGGCTGCTTGCGCGGGCACCCTCGCCGGTGGCGCCAGGGGAACCACGGTTTGGAAGGCGATTGCCGAGGGGTCCGTGATGGCGGCGTTCCCTGCCCCTTGTGGGCCCACCAATGCCCCCGCATCGAGCGTGATGTGATAGCGATTGGCCAAATCCAAATCCACGCAAGGGTCAACGATCAGTTGGTTACCCAACAGGCGAACGCTGGAGGTGCCACTGGAGAGGCTAGCGGCCAACGAGGACGGCGTGTGCGCAACGGGCGAGCCGCTACGCTGGGGCTCGCCGCCGACCACTGTCTCCGCTTGCACCATGACGGTGGTCTCGCCACTGGCTACATCAATCCAGATGTCGTTATAGCGATGCTCTTGCTGATACCCCTGAATGCCCGCAATCGGCCCGTCGTTGATGATGCGGATTTTTTGACCCGCGACCAGGGACCACGGCACCGCCCCGGCCTTGACCGTGAGCACCAAATTGGAACGCACATCCAAGTTCTCGAGGCCGCTGAGCGCACCCCCAGAGACGACGGGCAAGGCGGGCGCGTTGGGGTCACCATTGAGACCCGGTGTGCGTTCGCTCGTACGCCATTTCGCCCCAAGATCGGCGGATATGGGCTGGGGCTTGGTGGGTAGCAAATTTGCAATGTCCCCCACCCACACCGTGCCATCGGCAAAGATCAATCGGTCATCCGTGCTGGCGAGCACCACCTCGGTTTCGCCCCGCAGGAGTTTGAGGCTGGCCCCGTCCACAGAGAAGCGGTAATCGGCAAAGCTCCCTGTGAGATAGAGCTTGTCCTCTCCGCCCAAGCTCTCGCTGAAATCCACAAACGTGCCGGCTTTGACATACATCACATCCACGGCCGTGGTGCCCTTGACGCTCATGGCCATGCCCGGCTGCACCTGTGCGAAGGTGTTGCCCTCGTCTCCGCCGCCGAAGGCGCGCACCAAGGCATTGGGGGTGACGCCGGGCATGACGCGCTGGGCCAGCTCATTGGCGGTCCCCTTCGAAGTCAGGCTTGCGTCCAACGCTGGGGCGGACGTGTTGGCGTTCAAAGCCGCTATCCATTCCGTCACAACGGTCTTTCCATCATCAAACACGACCACGTCGTCTTCGCTCAAGCGCAGCGAGGTGGCGGTGCCAATGCGCAGCACCAGCGTGCCGTCGACCACCGAGGGGGTGAAGGCGCCGCGCGATCCGCGCACAAAGACGACGTCCTGGCCGCTCAAGCTCTCACTGAAATCGAGATGGAATGCCCCCGAGACGAAGAGGTAGTCCACATTGCTCGTGCCCTTGACGGTGATGGTGTGCCCTGCGAGGGTGGGCTCGGGCGCATAGTCGAGGGAAAAATCAGAGAGATTTTTGCCGGGCTGGATGAAGTAGCGGGTGTTCTTGCTCATCGGGTGCCTTATGAAGTTCAGAAGACAGTCAAAAAATCACACCTACCCATTCCAAGCCATGAACTGAGTAGTTGGTTTTTTATACTGACGAAGTATTCATAAATAATACACGATACTCCATAAGAACCCAAACAAATTTAAAAAAATATGATTTTGTAACTACAAGAAATATATGCCGAAAAAAATGTCTATCGGCGCACTATTGGCCCTCCTGCTCAAGGCGTTGTAGTGATTCACTGCATTCGAGCCAACGACTCTCCAGGCTTTCTGTCCTGGCGATCACCTCCTTGAGTTGCTTGCTGCTCTGCACGATTTGGTCTGGCGGTGTTCCTGGGGTGGCTAACAAAGTCTCCAGCGCCCGGCGTTGGTCCTCGATCACATTGAGCTCCGCTTCAACCTCCGCAAGCGCTTTGCGCAAGGGGCGCATTTGGTTGAGCAGGGCCTGTCGAGCCTGGGACTGCTGCTGCCGAAGTTGCTTTGACGTGAGCGCAGTGTCGTTGGTCACGCGTGGGAGCTCTGGGGAGGCCTGTCGCCGCTGACGTGCAAGTTCTAGCAAACGACGCTGGTAATCGTCGAGGTCACCATCAAAATGTTGCAATTGACCGTCGTGTACCCACCAAAATTCATCGCAAACTTCGCGCAGGAGTGCGCGGTCATGGCTCACCACCAGTACGCTGCCCTCAAAGGTATTGAGCGCCAAGGCCAGCGCCTCGCGGGTGTCGAGGTCAAGGTGGTTGGTGGGTTCATCGAGCAGCAATAAGT
>VEQC01000055.1 GCA_018883455.1 Limnohabitans sp.
ATCCAGGGCACGGCAGCGAAGGTCTCGGTGTTGTTGATGGTGGTGGGCTTGCCATACAGGCCAAAGCTGGCGGGGAATGGCGGCTTGAAGCGCGGCTGGCCCTTCTTGCCTTCCAGCGATTCGAGCAGCGCGGTTTCTTCACCACAGATGTAGGCGCCGAAACCGTGGGAAGCATGCAACTGGAAGCCGAAACCGCTGCCCAAGATGTTGTCGCCCAGATAACCAGCCGCACGGGCTTCTTCCAGAGCAGCTTCAAAGCGCTCATAGACCTGGAAGATTTCGCCGTGAATGTAGTTGTAACCCACGCTGATGCCCATGGCATAGGCGGCAATCGCCATGCCCTCGATCACCGTGTGCGGGTTGAACATCATGATGTCCCGGTCCTTGCAGGTGCCGGGCTCCCCCTCGTCGGAGTTGCAGACCAGGTATTTCTGGCCCGGGAACTGGCGGGGCATGAAGCTCCACTTGAGGCCGGTGGGGAAGCCCGCACCGCCGCGCCCGCGCAGGCCGGACTCTTTGACGGTGGCGATGACTTCGTCTTGGGTCATGGGAGTGCCCCCGCCAACGCCCAGGATTTTGCGCAGGGCTTGGTAGCCCCCACGCGCTTCGTAGTCCTTGAGGGACCAATTGGCGCCATTCAAGCCCGCGTAGATTTGGGGGTTGATGTGGCGGTCATGGAAACAAGTCTCGGCGCCACTGGCGCGAAACTGGGCGAGGAAGTGGTCAACGCTCATGTTCACTCCTTGGCGGCGGCGCGCAGGCCGTCGACGAGTTGGTCGAGTTTGTCATCGGTCATGTAGCTGCACATGGTGCGATCATTGACCAAGAGCACGGGTGCATCGGCGCAAGCGCCCATGCACTCGCCCGGCTGCAGCGTGAACGTGCCATCCGCCGTGGTGGCCCCCACCTCAATGCCGAGCTTGCGCGAGAGGTGTTCGAGCGCGTGCTGTCCGTTGCGCAGCTGGCAAGGCAGGTTGGTGCAGACGTTGATCTTGAACTTGCCCACCGGCTGCTGGTTGTACATGTTGTAGAACGTGGTGACTTCGTGCACGGCCATGGGCGCCATGCCCAAGTAGTCGGCAATCTCACGCTCGCTCTCGGGGCTGACATGGCCCTGCTCCTGCTGCACGATGGCGAGGCAGGCCATGACGGCAGACTGCTTTTGGTCTGCGGGGTATTTGGCCACTTCGCGCGCGAAGCGGGCCTTGGTAGCTTCAGAAATCATCGGTCAATTTCCCCGAACACAATGTCCATGGTGCCGATCACCGCCACAGCGTCGGCGATCATGTGGCCCCGCGCCATCTCGTCCATCGCGGCGAGGTGCGGGAAGCCCGGAGCACGAATCTTCAAACGGTAGGGCTTGTTGGCACCGTCACTGATGAGGTAGATGCCAAACTCGCCCTTGGGATGCTCGACGGCGGCATAAGCCTCGCCCTCGGGCACCCGGAAACCCTCGGAGAAGAGTTTGAAGTGGTGGATCAACTCTTCCATGTTGGACTTCATGTCCTCGCGCTTGGGCGCAGCCACTTTGTGGTTGTCGGTGATCACGGGGCCCGGGTTCTGGCGCAGCCAGTTCACGCACTGGGCGATGATGCGGTTGGACTGGCGCATCTCCTCCACCCGCACGAGGTAGCGGTCGTAGCAGTCGCCGGTCTTGCCCACCGGAATGTCAAAGTCCAGGCGGTCATAGACGTCATAGGGCTGGTGCTTGCGCAAATCCCAGGCGATGCCCGAGCCGCGCAGCATGGCGCCGGTAAAGCCCAAGTTCTTGGCGCGCTCGGGCGTGACCACCCCAATGCCCACGGTGCGCTGTTTCCAGATGCGGTTGTCGGTGAGCAGGGTTTCGTATTCGTCGACGAGCTTGGGGAAGCGGCGCGTGAAATCTTCAATGAAGTCCAGCAGCGAACCCTGGCGGTTTTCGTTGAGGCGCGCGATGGCCTTGGCGTTCTTGACCTTGCTCACCTGGTACTGGGGCATGGCGTCGGGCAGATCGCGGTAGACGCCGCCCGGACGGAAGTACGCCGCGTGCATGCGCGCGCCGGAGACGGCCTCGTACATGTCGAAGAGATCTTCGCGCTCGCGGAAGCAGTAGATGAGGATGTTCATCGCGCCGCAATCAAAGCCGTGGCAGCCCAGCCACAGCAAGTGGTTGAGCAAACGGGTGATCTCGGCGTACATCACACGGATGTACTGCGCGCGCTCGGGCACTTCCAGCCCCAACATGCGCTCGATGGCCAAGCAGTAGGCGTGCTCGTTGGCCATCATGGAGACGTAGTCGAGACGGTCCATGTAGGGCAGCGCCTGAATGTAGGTCTTGGTCTCGGCGAGCTTCTCGGTGGCGCGGTGCAAGAGGCCGATGTGCGGGTCGGCACGCTGCACGACTTCGCCGTCGAGTTCGAGCACCAGACGCAGCACGCCGTGCGCGGCCGGGTGTTGAGGACCAAAGTTGAGGGTGTAGTTCTTGATGTCAGCCATGCGTCGCCCCTTTACTGCAAGCCACCGTAGTGGTCTTCGCGGATGATGCGCGGCGTGATTTCACGCGGCTCAATGGTCACGGGCTGATAGATGACGCGCTTTTGCGCTTCGTCGTAGCGCATCTCGACATAGCCCGAGGTGGGGAAATCTTTGCGGAAGGGGTGGCCCACGAAGCCGTAGTCCGTGAGGATGCGGCGCAGGTCCAGGTGGCCTTCAAAAATAATGCCAAAGAGGTCAAAGGCCTCGCGCTCAAACCAGTTGGCGGCGTTCCAAATCTCATTGATGGAGGGCACGACGGGGAAATCGTCGTCCGGGGCGAACACGCGCACGCGCAAGCGCCAGTTGTGCGAGATCGAGAGCAGGTGCGAGACCACTGCAAAGCGAGGCCCATCGGCAAAGCGCGAGGGCGCGCCGTCCTTGTAGGAAGAGTAGTCCACACCGCAGAGGTCGATGAGCTGCTCAAAGGCCAGCGCGGGGTGATCGTGCAGCGTCTTGGCCACCGACAGATAGTCGGCCGCCTTGACCGTGAGGGTGAGCTCGCCCAAGTGGGACTCGAGCTGGACCTGCTCGCCCAGCGCCTCGGTGAGCGCGGCCTGCAAGTTATGGAGTGAAAGCGTCATGTCGGTTCCTCAGCGCGCGATCGTGTTTTCGCGGCGAATCTTGGTTTGCAGCTGCAAGATGCCGTAGAGCAACGCCTCGGCCGTGGGCGGACAGCCCGGCACATAGACGTCCACAGGCACCACCCGGTCGCAACCGCGCACCACCGAGTAGCTGTAGTGGTAGTAGCCCCCGCCATTGGCGCAGGACCCCATGGAGATCACCCAGCGCGGCTCGGACATTTGGTCATAGACCTTGCGCAGGGCAGGCGCCATCTTGTTGCACAGCGTGCCGGCCACGATCATGAGGTCGGACTGACGCGGGCTTGGGCGAAACAGCATGCCAAAGCGGTCGATGTCGTAGCGCGCCGCACCGGCGTGCATCATCTCCACCGCACAACACGCGAGGCCAAACGTCATGGGCCACAGCGAGCCCGTCTTGGCCCAGTTCACCACCGTGTCGTAGGACGTGGTGATGAAGCCTTCTTTGAAAACGCCTTCCAGTGACATCTTGGTCTTCCTTGGCTAAAAACTCATTCCCAGTCGAGGGCGCCCTTGATCCACATGTACACAAAGCCTGCGATGAGGATGGCAAGGAAGATCATCATGTCGATGAACCCCAGAATGCCAATGTCACGCAAGGCCACGGCCCAAGGGAAGAGGAACGCGATTTCGAGGTCAAACAGAATAAAGAGGATGGCGATGAGGTAGTAGCGCACGTCGAACTTCATGCGCGCGTCTTCAAAGGCCTCAAAGCCGCATTCGTAGGGGGAATTCTTGGCTTCATCCGGGCGCTTGGGGCCCAGCAGATAGCCCAGCACTTGGGGCGCGACCCCCACGACCAAGCCAATCAGGATGAACAACAGTACCGGGAGGTAGGAATCGAGGGACATGACAATCTCGCCAAGTGGCCTGAAACCCGCGAGTGTGCCCCGTTCAATTGACGCGAGGTTTACACAAAGTGCCGGATTTCAGTAGATGAAAACAAACTCCACAATCTTAGCATGGGCTCATCGGGTTCCCCCTAGGCTTGAGCGCCAGGAGACCAAGGGTTTACGCCCTCGGGCGTCAACTTAGGACATGAATAGAGCAACTTTTGCCGCATATTGATGCGCGATACAAATCCCGAAAAATGAATGCTAAAGATAGAATTTTCAGGATGCCGAACCTCCCCCCCAAGCCCATCGAAGCCCTCAAGGCTCTCACCCTCTGCGAAAACCCAGATACCCAGGTCAAAGCCGCCCTGGCCCTGACCTTAACGGAAATCGTTTCGCAACGCCAACTGAGCAACGCCGAAGCGGCCAAACTGCTCAAGATCCCCACCCACAAACTCACCCGCATCCTGTGCGGCGAATTCAGCGGCGTGGGCACCGGCAAACTGATTGAATACGTGAACGCGCTCAGCAAAGAGATGCAGGGGCTTTGGGTGATGCGGTAGAACTGCGGGCGAATGAACCTAAAGGGCTAGGGCCCTGCCCTGGCCGAAAAACGCTCAGGGGAGAAGGTCGTTCAGACGGGTCACGTTACTGAGACGATAAGCCGAGATCATCGAATTGTTTGCCCGGCCAACAACTCAAACACCGTGCTGTTGCTACCCTCTACAAAACCAAATCATCTAAACAAAGTGGAACTTCAAAATCGAAGAGAACCACGACCTCTTTTCGATCAATTTCCACGAAATAGTATCTTTCGCAAGCTTCTAAGCCACCTCTTACCCAGCGGGATTGATCAAGCTGCATGTAACCGATAACTTTGTACCCTCGATAAATTCTTCTGTAACCCTTGCTGTGGATCTGTGCTGTAAACAATGTTGGATTGGACTTAGAGAATTTTGGGGCTCCATAGCATCTTTTGTCCAACGTGAGCTGTCCTTTACTCAGCAATATGAAATTCTCCGGTTGCATCTGTAGTGGCAATGATTTTGAATGCTGAAATGCTGTCTTCCAACTCGATTGGGAATTTCGAATCAATTGATTCCATGAGTTTTGGCTTCTCATATCCATTTTTTCTTTCACAATCCTGAAGTAACGTAGACAAACAAAACCCATTCATCTGCGGTCGCTTGCTGTAGGGTTGAATTTGTCGTTGGCCTTTTGGAATACACAGGGTTTTCAAGGCTTGCGCAAAGATAGACGCCCAGAAGTAGCTCAAAAATTTCTAATATTGATTCACGTCGTCCTTCGCCTCTGTTAAGTCAGCAGACTTTGCGAAGATTTTGCGCGACGCCACAAAGGCGACCGTTGAAACAACTGCGAAGGTGACCAAGTCTCGGTTGACGTTAAATGACATGGTGACCCACTGCAGAATGGCCACCACTAAAGCGCCAATGGCCATGCCCAAGAAAATGAACGCACCGGTCATGAGCTCAGCGATGCCTAAAACAAATGCGACGATAAAGGCGATTTGATAGGCTTCCATGACTCAGTCCTTTTTCCCGGCGCGAGCGAGTAGCCCCGCCAGGCCACCGGATAAGCTACTCATGACGTCGCTGGGCAAGAGGACAATCTTGGCGTTATTGCCTTTGCCAAGCTCTTGAACCGCTAAGGCTTGTAATTTGCGGATTTCGAACTCTATGGCGCTGATGCCGCCATCATTGATGGCTTTCGCGACCGCCGTCACAGCATAGGCCTCTGCGTCTGCCCGAATTTTGAGTGCTTCGGCTTGCTTGTTCGCCGCATAGAGTTGCGCTTCGGCATCGAGCTCCGTGGCTTGCTTTTTTCCCTCAGCTTCTCGCACAAGCGCCCGACGGCTTCGCTCCGCATTGAGCTGGAGCTGCATTGCTTGCTTGGTCTGGGGGTCCACATCCACTTCCAAAATTTCTACGCGTGTAAGCAAGATGCCCCACTCATCTGAAACACTTTGCAAATCACGTTCAATTTCTTCAGAGAGCTGGCGACGGTTCGACTGCACGCCATCGAGGTCTGTCTTTCCAATCACGCTGCGCACCGTTCCATTCACGATGGTCATGATCGCGTCATCCACATTGGCAATGCGGTACATGGTTTTGGAAGCATCGACGATTCGATAAAGCACCGCCAATGAAACAGAGATCGTGACGTTGTCTAGTGTGATGGCGTTGATGGGTTTGGGAGGCAGTTGACGCTCCTGGATGGAGACTCGGTAGCGAACACTTTCAAAAAACGGGATGATCAAGTGCAAACCGGCTTCAAGTTTTCGGTTGAATTTGCCAAGACGCTCGACCAACCAGTTTTCTGATTGGGGAACGATGTTGACGCCAAGCTTGAGTGTGATCAACACCAGCAAGACAAAGAAGACACAGACGATGTTTGAAAAGCTCAATTCCATAGTGGCAGGCTCGTGACTCCATTGGTTCCAAATGCTGAAGCTTGGGTTTCAAGCTTCAACGCTCAATTTCGTGTTGTTTTTCCTGGAACTTTCCTGCGGTGGCACAAGCCATCGCACTCTATTTATAATATATTAATACTTATTTAAATTATTTTCTAATGATTTAATGTTATTTTATTGACAACCGGACACACCACCGCGCGGACAAAGCGAAGTCCAACGCGCCTGAACAAGCCACCACTTTGGGAAACTTCATCGGTTGGCGAATGGGGACTGCTTCGGACGAGACTGAAAATGAAACAGCTACCAGAAGGTGTTTGACGATCACCAGCCTCGCCTCACCCACAAAGCGCTACTTCGGAAAGACCACCTTGCGCAAAGCCTCATTGATCATGGTCTGATACCGACGGCCGGCCTCCTGCGCACGCTGACGAAAGCTGTTGAGGACATCGTTGTCAATCATGATGGTGATGCGCGTCTTGCGAGACCACTTTCGGCTAGCTTCCTGCTGAACTTGTTTGGGCTCTTCTTCCTGCAGCATTGGGTGTTCCTCGATGGATAGTGGTTTCATGCGCTGGGCCCTGGAAAGCTTGTCTTGACGTCTTGTCGGTGCGGATTTCGTTCGGTGTCAGTTGTCACTGGTGCCCTTGGCCAGTTTCAGTTGCCCCACTGGCGAGCGCAATATATGCCTAAAAACCATATCCGGGGTGTAGTGGCACTTCGTGGATTGTGAGTTTCAGCGGTTGTTGCGGTTTGTTTATTTGTTTTCAACGGAGGTCGTTTCCGATATCAAGCGGGAAGCAATGACACATTCCCCATCGATGCCTGTCGCATTTGCCTCCTGATGTGCATCAGCTCAAGTTTGGCTACAGGAAACAAGATTGAACTCCGCGCTCCTGGATTGTGAAACTCCACTTAGTAGTCATTCCCACAAGGTAAATTCCAACCCTTCCAAAACTCCCACTTTGAAAGTTGAAGTCAACGGAAACCCCACTGGTATTCGAAGAACACTGTGTTTTGTCATTTAACGTAAGCCGTATTCAGTGAGTATCACCATGACTGGCGAGTAGCCCGAAGATCGTTCAGGTCTTGGCTAGGATCTTTTGTGCAATGTTGACCGCAGCGCCGGCTTCCTTCTGCTGGTAATGGATTTGAAGGTTGTAATCTGCATCTGTTCTGCGATTTCGTAAATCCTTCAGCATGAAACCCATACTTTTTGACAATTTCCAGACTTCGTTGGTCAGCGAATTAGAAGGGTTAGTCATTTGCTGAATCAAATCCGCATGGAGCCCACCAGTCCCGCCCCCCCTTCCAAGCGAGCCAGGCTGGGGTAAGTTGTTATGCCAGCTCTTGCAAAAGTGATACGAAGCGTAATAAGCGCGGCTTATTGAACCGCGCCAGTCGCTCTCATGGGTTTCATGACTGAGTCTATCTGCCAAATTGAGCAAGTCCGTGGGATTTACACTCATCTGTAACTGCCCTCGAATGTGACGTAAAAAGGCAAGTCGTCGAGATCTTTGTCGATAAGATCCATGACAAGCTCGGCAGTCATATCGGCTGCCTCTGTGTAAGTGGCATCGACTCGATAGCGTAAGGCCACATTAGCGTGCTTCTCGTAGACCTCTAGTTTTGGGGACTCATCAACCCAATGCATGCCACGCCTACGCAGAACCTCTCCTGCGCAATCAATTACCCTTGCACAGTCTTCATCCGACACTTGGTTTTCACGAAGTAGTTCTGCGGCTGTTTTCATCGTCTTAAAGATAATATCTTGATGAACTTCAACACCTGCATTCTGCGCTTCGGCAAACTTAGTTGCGAACTCTTGAAATGCAGCGATTGTGAGTCCAGATTGCAAAAGAAAAGTTTGAAGATTCAAGAACTTAACACCAACACATTGTTTGAACAAGGCTTGAGATTCAGTCGCCAAGCAAAAGTTAGTGTAATGTTGCATTCGAATCAATTGGTTGGTTGAAATATCCGGCGATAAACGCTCTGCGCGATTCAAATGTTCTTCAAGTTCAGAGCGATCTCCCTTCAATAATGCAACTAGCGCACTGGCACGATATGCTGCAATTGCATCTGCTCTCATCAACCTCGAAATCTTCACCTGCATCTGCCGCAACCAAAGGCTATCGGAGGTGAGATAGCGCCCCGCTGATGGAAGCTTGGACACTATTTCATTGAGGATTTCGTGTTCGATGGTTTTGGGCGCGACTAGCATGGGGATTCGCAGAAAAGTCTGCAAAGCACCCCACCACATTTGTGGTCAAACTGCTGCCCTGTTCGCGGGGTTCTTCAGTTGGGTTGTTGCGCTGGTCTCGATTCGAGTGAATGCAAAGATGCGCAGATGATCTTCTAAGAATTTTAGATGGCTTTAATCTATTCTTGCGGATAATCATAAGAAGTTATTACCGGCGAAAACTCGTTAGCTACCGAAATTGCGCTCATAGAGAAGCGAAGCAGCCCCACCAACAAAAAAGCCTCCCGAACGAATTCGAAAGGCTTTTTGTTTTGGTGCCGTCGGCGAGACTCGAACTCGCACAGCTTTCGCCACTACCCCCTCAAGATAGCGTGTCTACCAATTTCACCACGACGGCTTTGTCAGATAGGAAGACCTTCCGCAGAAGGTCTTGAGTCTGTCATTTTAACCCAAAATTCGCTGCGCTTCGGTGAGGACGCTCGGCGCAGGCGGATTATTTGGTGGGGATTTGTGCGGTTCCGCTGGCCGTGGTGGCGGGTGCGGGGATTTCGCCGGAGGCCGGGGTGGCTGCAGGTGCGGCCGCAGGGGTGGCGGTCTCGAGCACGCTGCCGCCGCCGCTGGCCGGACGGGCGTTGCCGAAGTAGGCCAGGCCCAGGGTGCAGATGAAGAAGACGGTGGCCAAGACGGCGGTGGTGCGGGAGAGGAAGTTAGCACCGCCGCTCGCGCCAAAGAGGCTGCCCGAGCTGCCGCTGCCGAAGGCCGCGCCCATGTCGGCGCCTTTGCCGTGTTGAACCAGGATGAGGCCAATCATGCCGAGCGCCGAGACGATTTGCAGCACTTGCAGGAGATTGAGGATAAAACCCATGGGGGAACTCCGTGTGGAAAAACGATCAACGCGCGCCAGCGCGAATGATGCTCAGAAAATCGGTTGGTTTGAGGGCCGCCCCACCAATGAGGCCGCCGTCAATGTCGGGCTGCGCGAGCAGTTCGGCCGCGTTGGCGGCGTTCATGCTGCCGCCGTAGAGGATGTGCACGCGATCGGCGTGCTCGGTGGCGGCTTTGAGCTGCGCGCGCAAGACAGCGTGCACGGCTTGGGCTTGCTCGGGCGTGGCGGTTTTGCCGGTGCCGATGGCCCAGACGGGCTCGTAGGCCACCACGATCTCGCTGATGCAGTGGCCATTCAGATGGATCACGGCGGCGAGTTGACGTTTGACGACTTCTTCGGTGCGGCCGGCGTCTCGCTCGGCGAGGGTTTCGCCCACGCACACGATGGGGGTGATGCCTGCGGCGAGCGCGCGCTGGGTCTTGGTGGCGACGGTGTCATCCGTCTCCCCGTGGTACTGGCGGCGCTCAGAGTGTCCCACGATGGCGTAGCGCGTGGCGAAGTCGCGCAGCATGGCGGCGGAGACTTCTCCCGTGTACGCCCCTTGTTCGTGGGCCGAGACATCTTGCGCGCCCAGGGCCACGCCGCTGTCGCCGAGCAGGCCGGCGACTTGGGCGAGGTAGGGCGCGGGCACGCAGACGGCAACGTCGCAGGCCTTGCCCTCGAGGGCTTGGGCCAATCCCGCGCGCACCCCTTGCACGAGCTGGGTGTTGGCAGCGAGGCTGCCATTCATTTTCCAGTTGCCGGCAATGAGTTTGCGCTTCATGGGATTACTGCTGCTGTTGTTGCTGCTGCTGAGCGTCGTCGCTGTGGGCCGGGCGCTCGCTCAAGGCTTTCATGGAGAGCTTGACGCGACCTTTGTCGTCGGTCTCCAAAACCTTGACGCGCACGACTTGGCCTTCGGCCAACACATCGGTGACTTTGGCGATGCGCTCGTGGCTGATTTGGCTGATGTGCAGCAGGCCGTCTTTGCCGGGCAGGAGGTTGACCAGGGCACCGAAATCCAGAATCTTGGTGATCGGGCCTTCGTAGATCTTGCCGATTTCGACTTCGGCGGTGATCTCCTCGATGCGGCGCTTGGCCTCGTCGGCTTTGGCGCCGTCGGTGGCGGCGATGGTGATGGTGCCGTCTTCGCCGATGTCGATCTGGGTGCCGGTCTCTTCGGTGAGGGCGCGGATGGTGGCGCCGCCTTTGCCGATGACGTCACGGATCTTCTCGGGGTTGATCTTCATGGTGTAGAGCTTGGGTGCGAAGCTGGAGACTTCTGTCTTGGCTTCGCCCATGGCTTCTTGCATCTTGCCGAGGATGTGCATGCGCGCTTCTTTGGCTTGGGCCAGCGCGACTTGCATGATTTCTTTGGTGATGCCCTGGATCTTGATGTCCATTTGCAAGGCGGTGATGCCTTGGGTGGTTCCGGCCACTTTGAAGTCCATGTCACCGAGGTGATCTTCGTCGCCGAGGATGTCGGTGAGCACGGCAAAGCGGTTGCCGTCCTTGATCAGGCCCATGGCGATGCCAGCCACATGGGCTTTCATGGGCACGCCTGCATCCATGAGGGAGAGGCAGCCGCCGCAGACCGAAGCCATGGAGGAGGAGCCGTTGGACTCGGTGATCTCGGAGACCACGCGCAGGGTGTAGGGGAACTCTTCTTTGCTGGGCAGGCAAGCGACGAGGGCGCGCTTGGCCAGACGGCCGTGGCCGACTTCGCGGCGCTTGGTGCTGCCCATGCGGCCGACTTCACCGGTGGCAAAGGGGGGCATGTTGTAGTGGAAGAGGAAGCGGTCTTCGAACTCACCGGCGAGGGCGTCGATGCGCTGGGCATCGCGCTCGGTACCAAGGGTGGTGACGACCAGGGCCTGGGTTTCACCGCGGGTGAAGAGGGCCGAGCCGTGGGTGCGCGGCAGGACGCCTGTGCGGATTTCGATGGGGCGCACGGTGCGGGTGTCGCGACCGTCGATGCGCGGCTCACCGGCGAGGATCTGGCTGCGCACGATGCGGGCTTCGATTTCAAAGAGCAGGTTCTCGACCTTGACGCTGTCGAACTCGACGCCTTCGGCCTTGAGTCCTTCCATGACGGCGGCGTAGGCTTCGCGGCAGGCTTGGGTGCGGGACTGCTTGTTGCGGATTTGGTAGGCCGCGCGCAGTTTCTCTTCGCCCAAGGCAGAGACCTTGGCGATGAGGGGCTCGTCTTGCGCGGGGGGCTGCCAATCCCAAACGGGTTTGCCGGCGTCACGCACGAGTTCGTGAATGGCGTTGATGGCCACCTTGCCTTGGTCGTGGCCAAAGACCACGGCGCCGAGCATGATGTCTTCGGGCAATTGCAGGGCTTCGGATTCGACCATCAGCACGGCCGATTCGGTGCCGGCGACGACGAGGTCCATCTGGCTGTCTTTGCGCTGGGTCTGGCCCGGGTTCAAGACGTACTCACCGTTGATGTAACCCACGCGGGCTGCACCAATGGGGCCGTTGAAGGGGATACCGGAGATGGCCAATGCGGCGCTGGTGCCGATCATGGCGGCGATGTCGGCGTCGACTTCCGGGTTGAGCGAGACGGTGTGGATGACCACGTGCACTTCGTTGTAGAAGCCCTCGGGGAAGAGCGGGCGGATCGGGCGATCGATCAGGCGGCTGGTGAGGGTTTCGAGTTCGCTTGGCTTGGCTTCACGCTTGAAGAAGCTGCCAGGGATTTTGCCGGCGGCGTAGGTTTTCTCGATGTAGTCGACGGTCAGGGGGAAGAAGTCCTGGCCGGGCTTGGCGTTCTTGGAGGCGACCACGGTGGCGAGCACCACGGTGCCTTCGATGTTCACGAGAACAGCGCCGGTGGCTTGGCGAGCGATTTCGCCGGTCTCCAGGGTGACCGAATGCTGGCCCCACTGGAAGGTTTTGGTGACTTTATTGAACATCGTCATGATGTGCTCCTACGGAAATGTCGTCAGGTTCAGGCCACCTGACCAAGGCCCCGGAGCAGAAGGGGGGCAGTAGACGATGCCATTCCAGAAAGCTTCTTGGGCGGGAACGCTTTGTGGAATGACACAGCTTCGATCTGCCGCTCCTTGCACCGATTCAAACGGGGTGGTGCAACATGTGCAAAACGCCTGAGCTACGCGAATAACCCAGGCGTTTGTCGTGAATCATGCGGGTCGCAAATTTACTTGCGCAGGCCCAGCTTGCTGATGAGCGCGGTGTAGCGGTCGGCGTCCTTGGCCTTGAGGTAGTCCAAGAGCTTGCGGCGACGGCTGACCATGCGCAAGAGACCGCGACGGCCGTGGTGATCCTTGGCGTGGGTCTTGAAGTGGGGGGTGAGTTCGTTGATGCGTGCGGTGAGCAACGCGACTTGAACTTCGGGGCTGCCTGTATCGTTGGCAGAACGCGCGTTGGCCTTGACGACCTCGGCCTTGTTGAGTTGGGTCATGATGTTTCCTGTAATGTTTGACTTGCGGTGCGCCTTGGAAGTGGGCGTACCGTGGAGCTTGGCCAACATTGGCTAAGCCCAATAAGTGTAGCACATTTGGATGCTTCTGTCCGGCCGCCCTGCCCTACCGGCTGGCAGACTCACGTGAGCTCGGCTAGGGGCCAGCGGGGGCGCACTTCGAAGTTGTAGTCGGCTTGGGCGGCGGCCTGGCCGTCACGCTGCCAGCGCAGGGCGGCGGCGAGGGCGATCATGGCGCCGTTGTCGGTGCACAGGTGCAGCTCGGGGTAATGGATGCGCGCGCCTCGGCTGGCGGTGGCGGCGTTGAGGGTTTGGCGCAGGTGTCGGTTGGCGCCAACCCCACCGGCCACGACCAGGCGATCGAGCCCGCTTTGGTCGAGTGCGCGCAAGGCCTTG
Source organism: Limnohabitans sp. (assembly GCA_018883455.1). Classification (GTDB taxonomy): domain Bacteria; phylum Pseudomonadota; class Gammaproteobacteria; order Burkholderiales; family Burkholderiaceae_C; genus Limnohabitans. Next base: position 13,290 of record VEQC01000055.1, read on the forward strand.
CGGGCGAGCACTTCCACGATGGCCGCTTCGGTGGAGGCGGCGAGGTCGGCGCGGTGCTCGGGTAAGGCGTCACCGAGTTTGCGCACTTGGGTGAGGACGGCGGTTTTGAGGCCGGCGAAGGAGAAGTCGAGGTCGCCGCTGTGGAGCAGCGGGCGCGGCAGGGCAAACGCTTTGGGGTTACCCGTCTCGGCCAGGCGCGCGAGTGCCGGGCCACCGGGGTAGCCCAAGCCAAGCAGCTTGGCGGATTTGTCGAAGGCTTCGCCCGCGGCGTCGTCTATCGTCTCGCCCAGGAGGGTGTATTGGCCCACGCCGTCCACGCGCATGAGTTGGGTGTGGCCGCCCGAGACGAGCAAGGCGATGAAGGGAAAGCGCGGCGGGTCCGCGCTCAAAAACGGTGAGAGCAAATGCCCTTCAAGGGGGGGCACGCCAATGACGGGGTTGCCAAGCGCAAGCGCGAGCGCACAGGCCACGCCCGCGCCC
>VEQC01000251.1 GCA_018883455.1 Limnohabitans sp.
CGCCCTCACCCTGAGCGAAGATGTGATGGTCGAAGGTCTGCCGGGCATCACCGTCGCTGTGAGCGGTAACTCCCTCAAGGCCGATTACACCCGCGGCAGCGGCACCAACACCCTCGTCTTCACGGCCCGAGAGCCCTTGCCCAGCGGCTGGAGCGGCAATTTCAGCCTCAGCAATTTTCAAACCAGCGACACCAACCGCATCGTCTCCAAAGCCAAGCCTTGCAGTTGCGCTTGAGTGACCAAGGCTACAGTGACACCAGTGCCGCCACCAGCCTCACCCAGACCTTGCTCTGGCGTCAACCCACCCTGACCCTGCCCGCCTCGCCCAGTCTGCGCTACGAGGAACGCGGGGCTGCCGATGCCACACCCAGCCTCCTCACCCCCTTCTCGGGTTTTGTCTTGGGGCACCAGTCCGACAACGGCAGCCTTCGCAAAATCTCGTGGAGCCTGGAAGCCAGCAACGCCGGTGCATTGGGCGGCGACCAATTCAGTCTGGTTCAAGACGCCGTCACCATGGGCGGTTCCTTGAGCCTCACACAAACCGCCAGCGGGACGACCCCCAGTTGGGCCTTGAGCAGCACCGGCTACACCACGCTCGCACAGTGGCAAGCGGCTCTCAACGCGCTGCAATACCAAAACAATTCCGATAACCCCGGAGGCGAGCGCAAACTCAAGCTCAAGCTCGAAGATTGGCAAGGCCAGGCCTTGAATCAAGAGCTCACCCTGGCGGTGGTTCCCAGCGACGACACGCCCATGCTTCTCGGGCTCACAAGCAGCGCGACCCAACGTCAATCCGTGGTGGCGGGCAGCGTGAGCCCCTTGGGCCGCACGGTGACCGGCAGCAACGGTGCGAGTGTGTTTGCGGGCTTGTCCGTGACCGATCCCGACAGCAGTACTTTGTATCTGCAAATCAAACCCTTCAACGCGAGCCTCACCGGATTTACCAGTGGTACCAACGCGCAGGGTTTGAGCACTCAGGTTGACGCCAACACAGGCGTGGTCAGCTTGAGTGGTAGTCCCGCCGCCCTCACGGCCGCCCTCAACAATGCGAGTTTTGGGGTGTTTGCCAAAACCGCCGACGATCCTGCCTCCCCCCAAACCAAACTTGAGTTGCGTGTGAGCAGCACATCGGCCAGTGATGCGGCCGGCCTGGCCACGCCAACCCTCACCCATTACCTGCAAGCCAGCGCCAGTGGAAGCGCCGCCGACAGTACCGCCCCCGCATTCAGCCCTGCGGGCAACCTCGTGCTCAGCAGCGACGAAAACCAGCGCAGTGTCGGCAGCCTGCAGGACTTGCTACGACCCAACGAGGTGGTGGTCTGGAGTTTCTTGCAAGGTGGCGAGGACAACAGCCGCTTCGAACTCAACCCCATGACCGGGGTGATGAGTTGGCGATCCACGGGCGATGCGCCTAATTTTGAGGCCGTGAGCAAATCCGCTGTAGATAACGACAATCTCTTTAAGGTCAGCGTGGTGGCGACGGACATCAGCGGCAACTCGGCCACTCAGGTGGTGAGTGTGCAACTGCGTGATGTGGATGAAGCCCCCGTGCGCAACAGCACGCTCTTGCCCACCACTTGGCTGCGCAATGGGTTGAGCGGGATCAACTTCGCCAACTACTGGATGGATCCAGACACACCCGAAGAGACCTTGAGTTTCACCAGCGCCGATTTGCCCACGGGGTTGAGCCTGAGCAACGCCGGCGCGTTGAGTCTCAACGCGGGGGCAAACTGGCCCAGCCGAATGGCATTTCACCTCACCGTCACCGATGCGGGCGCAGACGCCGCCTCGCGCAAAAGTACTACCGTACCACTGGTGCTCGATGTGTTCGATGGCACCTCCGTCAAACCCGTCAAGGTTGACGCCCAAGACAACCTTGATTTGGCGGGCCTGGGCCGCGCGAGCCAAGCCTTGCAGGTTCGCGTGACCCTCAACACCGACGTGAACGTGAGCGGGACGGTGTACGCCAGCTTTATTTTTGGTGAGCAAATGGACAGCAATGGCTACCTCACGGGCGGCCTGAGCGCAAGCGGCACCTATGTGAGCGAGTCCAACGGCGTCTTGCTCTTTAATGTCGCGCTTCCTGCCGACATCAATAGTGGGGCAATTCGCTTGAGCAGCTTGCGCGTGGACGGTGGCGAATTGCGTTCACCCTTCTTGGCCACGCCGCTCACCGACTTTTCGGCCTACAGCTTGCGCCCAGCCACTGACAAAGCCCTCATCGATGAGCTCACCGCAGCCTATACCCTGGACAACTCCGCGCCGAGTCAGCCGCTGTGGCAAGTCAGTGCGACAGCCCTGGCGAGCGGCAATGGTCTAGACCGAAGCGAGCTCACCGGGAAAGACGCCAATGGCAACGCCGTGGATGCCGCCCTCAAAGTGCTTGCCGAAGCCGGGAGCACCCTCAACGTGAAGATCAACGGCACCAACGAAAGCCGTGAGAAGACGCTCACGGCCGACGCAAGTGGCATCACCACCATCACCTTGACCCCCACCGAATGCGCCGCCCTGGGTGTGGGTCAGGCCTCGGCACAAGTCAGCGCCACCGACTTGGCCGGAAACGTGAGCATGCTCGCCTTCACCGACTTCAAGGTGTTGTAAGTTGCGTGGGCTTTAGTAGAGGCCCCGCACCTGACCCAACACTCGCGTGAGGCCCATGAGGGCGTCGGTGAATGGGGTCTGCACACCCACGCGCGCGGCAATCTCCCGCACGGCCTCGACCAGCGCGTCAAGTTCGATCGGGCGCTGGGCCTCCACGTCCTGCAGCATGGAGGTTTTGAATGCCCCCAGCTTGCGCGTGATCTGATGCCGGTCCTCAGGCTCTTGCGCGATGGGCAAGCCAATGCGCGCGCCCACCTCGCGTGCCTCGATCATGATGCGCGAGATGAAGTCGAGCAACAGAGGGTCATTCATGAGCAAATCGGTGGTGGCCCCAGTGAGCGCGCTCACCGGGTTGACCGTCATATTGCCCCAGAGCTTGTACCAAACGTCGCGTTGGATATGGCTTGAAGCCGTGGCGTCAAAGCCGCATTGTTTCAACAGGGCGACGAGAGCGTCCACCCGCGCATCTTGCGCCTCACCCGTGGCCGCGCCCAAAATCAGGCCTTGACCCATGGCG
>VEQC01000252.1 GCA_018883455.1 Limnohabitans sp.
CAGCTGGAGTACCTTGCCGGGGCCATGGGCAGTGGCGTGGTCATGGGAGCCAGAGTGCCCATCGCCCTCACCAGCCGAGCCGACTCCCCCATGACCCGCAGCGCCTCGGCCTTGCTGGGCAAATTGATCGCGCACCACCGTCGCTCACACCCATGAATTTTTTGGCCGTCAACGCAGGCTCCTCCAGCCTGAAATTTGCCCTCTATCCCGCCGCTGCGGGTTGGGTGGACGCGGCCATCTTCAGCGGGCAAATCGAGGGTCTTGCGCCAGGCGGGCAGCCCCAACTCAGCTGGCGCCAGCAAGGCCAAGCGGCGCAGCAACGCCATTTGGTGGGTTCGGGCGATCCCTTTGCCCTCGCGCTCGATGCGCTGCAGGAGTGCCTGCGCACGACACTCGCAGGAGCACCGCCCGTCGCGGCCGTCGCGCATCGTGTGGTGCATGGGGGGCACTTTTTTCAAGAGGCGGTAGAAGTCACGCCAGACGTCTTGGCCCAACTGCGCACACTCGAGTCCCTCGCGCCCTTGCACCAGCCGCACAACCTTGACGCCCTGCAAGCTTTCATCCGGGCCATGCCCGGCGTGCCGCAAGTGGCGTGTTTCGATACCGCGTTTCACGCCACTTTGCCCGCGACGGAAACCACCTTCGCCATCGATCGCGCCCTGAGCCAAGAAGGCGTTCGGCGCTACGGCTTTCATGGGTTGTCCTACCAATATGTCAGCGGTGTTTTGCAAGCCCACACGCCGCGTGCGGGGCAGCGCGTCATCATGGCGCACTTGGGCAATGGCGCGAGTATGTGCGCCACCCGCGAACACCGCAGCGTGGCCACCACCATGGGCTTTTCGGCCTTGGACGGACTGATGATGGGCAGCCGCAGCGGGGCCCTTGACCCGGGCGTCTTGCTCTATCTTATGGAGCAGGGCTGGGATCACGACCGCATCCAAACTCTGCTCTATAAACGCAGTGGGCTCTTGGGCGTCTCGGGCGTGAGCGCGGACATGCGCACCTTGCGGGCGAGCACCGACCCGCAAGCCGCCTTTGCCATCGTGCTCTTTGCGCACCGCGTGCTGCGTGAAATCGGCGCGCTCAGCGCCGTGCTCGGAGGCTTAGATGTTTTGGCCTTTACCGGTGGCATTGGCGAGCACGATGCCCTCTTGCGCCAATCCGTCTGTGACGGGCTGGCCTATCTGGGGGTGGCCATCGATGCCCCACGCCAGGCAAGGGCTACGGGGAATGCGGTAGAGTCCATCCACGCTCAGAGCAGTGCTGTCGAAGTCTGGGTAGTTCCCACCGATGAAGGCCGTGTGGCCGCGCAAGAAGCCCAGCGCCTGCTGGCGAGAAAGTCCCCGTCTTGAACCTCAAGGATGCCTTTAGCTGCTTTACCACGGGCGTGACCGTGGTGACCACCCACGCCCAAGGCCAAAACTGGGGCATGACGTGCAACTCATTCAACACCGTCTCGTTGGAGCCCCCATTGGTGCTCTGGAGCGTGCGCAAGGCCTCCTTTAGCCACGAAGCGTTTGTCTCGGCAGGGCACTACTGCGTCCATGTGCTCGCGGCCGACCAACAAGATTTGGCGTTACGCTTTGCCACCGGCACACAAAACGAACGCTTCCAAGGGCTTGAAGTGCAAAGCTCATCCTTGGGAGCCCCGCACCTCCCCGGCGTGCTGGCCTGGTTTACCTGTCGCACCCAGCAAGTCGTCTCCGCCGGTGACCACGACATCCTCATTGGCGAGGTCGTGGATTTCGGCGGCAAGCCCGGCTATGGCCTGGCCTATGCCCAACGCACCTTTGGTGTGTTGGCGGCCATGGACAGTTAGCCGCCGTGGCGATGTGCCACCGCGTCCGCCGCCGCCACCGCCGTCATATTGACCACCCGGCGCACCGTCGAGGACGGGGTGAGCACATGCACCGACGCGGCCGCACCGAGCAGCATCGGGCCAATCGTCACCCCTTGCCCACCCGTGATCTTGAGCACGTTGAACAAAATATTGGCCGCATCGAGGTTGGGGCAAATCAGCAAATTGGCTTCACCCTCGAAGGCGGGCTGCAACAAGCTGTTGCGCCGCACGCTCTCGGACAACGCAGAATCGCCCTGCAACTCGCCGTCGCAAGGAATATCGGGCGCCATTTGCGCAAAGAGCTCACGCGCCACGCGCATTTTGTGCGCGGAGGCGCGCGAAGAAGAGCCGTAATTGCTGTGCGAGAGGAAGGCCACTTTGGGTGGCAGTCCAAAGCGGCGGACCTCATCGGCCGCCATCAGCGCGATGCGCGCGAGCAACTCGGCATCCGGGTCTTCATTCACATACGTATCGGCAATGAAGAGGGTGCGCTCTTGCAACATCACCGCGTTGAGCGTGGCAAAGGCTGGGGCCCCGCGCATCGCACCGGTGATATCGCGCACATGCTTTAAGTGCGCGTCAAACTGTCCCACCAAACCGCAGAGCATGGCGTCGGCATCACCCAAATGAACGGCGAGCGCGCCAATCAAGGTGTTGGAGCGCCGCACCGCCGCCTTGGCGGCCTCGGGAGTCACGCCGCGCCGTCCCATGAGGTGGTGGTAAGTCTCCCAATACTGGCGAAAGCGCGCGTCGCTCTCCGGGTTGATCACTTCCACATCCTGGCCTAGCTGCAAACGCAAGCCCGCTTTGGCAATGCGCGCCTCAATCACGGCCGGGCGGCCAATCAAAATGGGCTTGGCCAAACCGTCCTCGATGACGAGCTGGGCCGCACGCAGCACGCGCTCGTCTTCACCTTCGGCGTAAATCACGCGCTGTTGGCCTGCCGCGCGGGCCGCGCGAAACACCGGTTGCATGATCATGCCCGTTTGGTAAACAAAGCGCGAGAGTTGCTGGCGGTAGGCGTCAAAGTCCTGAATCGGGCGCGTGGCCACACCCGACTCCGCTGCCGCACGCGCCACTGCGGGGGCGATGCGCAAAATCAAGCGCGAATCAAAGGGCGTGGGAATCAAATAGTCCGGACCAAACACCAACTCCTTGCCCGCATAGGCGCTCGCGACTTCTTCACTGATGTCGGCTTTGGCCAAATCGGCGATTTCGCGCACACAGGCGAGCTTCATCGCTTCCGTGATCTTGGTCGCCCCACAGTCCAGCGC
>VEQC01000253.1 GCA_018883455.1 Limnohabitans sp.
ACCCGCACACGCAAATGCCCACCACGTCCATGCGCAAGCGCATGGACGTGGTGGGCATTTGCGTGTGCGGGTTTCTCACCGCCTTTGGCGGCGGCACCCTGCGCGACGTGCTCATTGACCGGCGGCCTTTTTTCTGGGTTGAGAACCAAGCCGTTTTGGTGGCCACGCTGGCCTTGTGCGTGGCGCTAGCGCTCTTTATTCGCCAGTCGCACTTAGAGCGCGGCGCGCGTTGGCTGGACATTCCCGATGCCATTGGCCTGGGCCTTTTTTGCGCCACCGGCGTCGAGCTCTCGTGGGTGAGCGGACAGCCTGCGGTGGTGACCATTCTCATGGGCGTGATCACCGCCACCTTCGGCGGTGTGTTGCGCGACATGGTGGCCAACGAAATCCCCACCCTTTTTCGGGATCACCGCCCCTACGCCCTGTGCGCTGCGCTTGGAGCCCTGGCCTACGTCTTCTTGGCGCAAGCCGATGCCCCCGAGGGCATGCCCTTGGCTGTCTGCGCGGGCCTGACCACCTTCACCCGTTGGCTCGCCTTGCGCCGCGAATGGCGCTTGCCACCGATTAAGAACTAAGCCGCCTCATTCACTTGAAAAAGCGATTCAAAACCCGGTTGCGCCAAGTAGCCCAGCAGGGTGTGCATGATGCGCACCTCCTGCGCATGGAGCCACTCGGTAATTGGGGCGAGCCAAGCCTGTGCCTGCGCTTGGGCCTCGGGTGACAGGCCCTGTGCGGCCAAGGGGGCAAGGCTCGCCTCAATCGAATCCAAATCGCGTTCGGCCGCGCACAAGCGCATGAAGACATTCCAGAGCAGGGAGGCTTGGGCTTTGTTGGCTTCTTGGATTTGCGAAGTCACGGCCTCGGGCGCCACACTGCTGGGCAGCGGAAACGCCACTCGTGTTTGCAATTTTCCATCGCGTGCGAGTTGCCAGTAATACCGGTCTACGGGCTGATGGAGCGCGCTCGGCCGCTGCAAAAGGGCGCGCAAATGGACTTTAGAGGATGCATTCACCACATAGGCACACGACCCCGCGAGCAACATGCGCCGGGTATCGGCCTGTAACTGCGCGTTTTTGTGCAAACACTCGTTTCGAATGCGCAGCAGCTCCACCATGTGCTCGGGTTTGACCGGCATGAACTGGGTATAGAGCAAGTCCCAGGCCTCACCGCGTTGCGCCAACTGCGCAATGGCAGTGCCAATGCGCGCAAAGCTTTGCACGCCCAGATGCGCATCGTCTTCCAAAATATAGGCGTGTGCAGCGTGGGTGCAGGCTTGTTGCAGGGCGCGCAAATGACTCAGGTAACAGGCTTTCTCGACATCGCGAATCGTGCCGCCGAGCCCAATCGTCATGACATCTTTGGGCGTAGCCGCCTCGACCCGGTGAATCGCCACCTCTGCGGGCATGGTTTGCGCCAAGTTCGCCCGCAACGCGCTGCGTCGTGCTTCCTGATCGTGCAGATTGATGTAATGGATCTGCAGATTCAACATCGAGAGGCCTTCCTTTCCTGAATGCGTGCCGACGCCCAATTCACAGAGGCGCGGCGGCAGGAAATTATGACCTAAAAAGTACTAAAAAAGTGCGCTGCGCCCCATTTTGCCGCAATCCATCACTCAAACGCCGTAGCGCGTGCGGTAGTCCTGTACGCGGCTCAAATGGGCCGCCATCTCCTGGCCATCGTGCTGCTGTAGGTAGGCGAGCAAGTCCTCTAACTGGGCAATCGCGCACACTTCGAGCCCGAGCGTTTGGCGCACATACTGCACGGCGCTGTAGGGCACATCCTGCACCGAGCCATCGGCTTGTTTTTCGGTGGCTTTTTCTTGTCGGTCCAAGGCGATCGCGACCGCATGCGCCTTGGCCCCGGCCGAAGCAATCAAGGCAATCGATTCGCGCACGGCCGTGCCCGCGCTCATGACATCGTCCACGATCAATACCCGGCCCTTGAGTGGGGCGCCCACAAGGGTGCCCCCCTCGCCGTGATCCTTGGCCTCCTTGCGGTTGTAGGCAAAAGGCACGTCCTTGCCGCGCCGCGCGAGCTCTACCGCCACCGCCGCGCCAAGTGGAATGCCCTTGTAGGCCGGGCCAAAAATCATGTCAAATTCCACGCCACTGGCCAGCAGCGCATCGGCATAAAACCCGGCCAAACGCCCCAATGCCGCGCCGTGGTCAAACAGCCCCGCATTGAAAAAATACGGGCTCATGCGCCCGGCCTTGGTCTTGAACTCGCCAAACTTCAAAACCCCGCAATCGAGTGCGAACTGAATGAATTCCTGCGCCAAATCGGGGGTCGAATTGCCCATGCCCATGTCCTTGTTGAAGCCAGACCCAACGGGTCGCCCACCGACCCACTGCTTGCGTGGTCTTTCGGGATAATCAGACCCACACCGCAGCGAACCCCGCTGCCGCACAGACCCCATCGCCCGCCATGAAGAAAAAAAACCGGTTCGCCCTCACCACCCTCAACCTCAACGGGATCCGTTCAGCCACCACCAAAGGTGCCGAGGCCTGGATCGAGCGCCACGCCCCAGATTGTATTTGTGTGCAAGAAGTCAAAGCCCAAGCGGCCGACGTGGCCGGGCGCTTTGAACAACTCGCGGGCCTGCAAGGCTATTTCCACTTTGCCGAGAAAAAGGGCTACTCCGGCGTGGGCATCTACACCCGCCACACCCCCAGCGACGTGGTGGTGGGCTTCGATGGCGATGAATTCGACGCCGAAGGCCGCTACGTGGAACTGCGCTTTGACACCCCCACCCACAAGTGGTCCATCATCAGCGCCTACTTCCCCAGCGGCTCCTCCGGCCCCGAGCGCCAAGAAGCCAAGTACCGCTTTCTGGACCGCATCTACCCCCACCTCATGGACTTGCGCCAACAGCGCGAGTTCATCCTGTGTGGCGACATCAACATCGCCCACCGCGAAGCGGACCTCAAAAACTGGCGCAGCAACCAGAAAAACAGCGGCTTCTTGCCCGAAGAACGCGCCTGGATGACCCGCCTCACCACCGAAGGTGGCTTGGTCGACGTCTACCGCGCCCTCCAACCCGACACCACCGATGCCTGCTACACCTGGTGGAGCAACCGCGGCCAGGCCTATGC
>VEQC01000254.1 GCA_018883455.1 Limnohabitans sp.
ATTTCACCCCGATCAATATGCGCAAGAGGCCCTTCGCGGCTCGCAGCATTTGGCAGAGGCCGACGCGTTGGCGTGCGCCAAGGCTCAGATTCAACGCAACGTCGTCTCCTACTCCTTGTTCGGGGCGGAGCCCGGCTATTGCGAATGTGCGGTTCTCAATGCCCTGCAAATGCCCCAGGTGTACCCCGGTTGGGAAATGTGGCTCTACCATGATGATTCCGTCCCGCCCGATGTGCTCAAACGTCTGGATTCACTCGGGGTGAAGTTGCAAGATGCGCGTCGTTGGGATATCACCCATTGGCCCGGTACCTTTTGGCGCTTTGCGGCGGTAACCCATCCGCAGGTGCGTCACGTGTTGTTTCGCGATGCCGATTCCATCGTGGGCGAGCGGGAGCGCCAATTGGTAGCCGAATGGCTGGCCAGCGAGCAGCCCTTTCACGTGATTCGTGACTGGTACAGCCATGTCGATCTGATTTTGGCGGGTTTGTGGGGGGCGTATGCGCCCTTCTTGGGGCAGATGCGCGCTTGGGTGGACAGCTATATTGAACGCCACACGTTACACCCCACGCATGGCGATCAAGAGTTTTTGGCGGCGGTGATTTGGCCCCGCATTCGCCCCTATGTGCGGGTGCACGACAGTGTGCACGAGGGACCCGGCATTACCCCCTTCACGCCGGCAGACACGGGAAACAAGGGCCAGGACGCACTGGGCGGCTACCGCGTCAAGCGCATTGAGGTGGCTTTGCCCGAGCCACACACCCTGAACTACCAAATGCGCATCGTGGTGCGCAACAGTGGGCAGGCGGTTTGCACGTATCAGCGCCAACTCGCGCGCGGCCAAGACAGCTTCATGCTGCCTTACGAGTACTTTGAAAAAATCGATACGCAGGAATGGGAGCTCAAGCTCGATCTACCCGCGACCTAAAGAGCCCAGAGCCGCGGCGCTTGGGCGGGGATGGCCCATGCCCGTTCGCGCCAAGCGGCCCAAACGGCGCGCAAGAGGCGCTGACTCGGCTCCACCCAATGCGAGAGCGTGCGCAGCACCAAGACTTGCCCATGCGCGGCGGTGACGCCGGCGATTCCGGCCTCGGCGTCCTCCTGCTCGGCAATGCAGTCCCGCGCCGCTTCGAGCAAGGCGTCGCGTTGACTGGGGTGCCAGGCGGCTCCCGCCGCCAAGACCAAGGTGCCCATGCAGCGGTACCCGGCCAGCCCGAGTGGGCTCGCCAGCAACGCGGTGTCCTCGGCATCGAGGCGTCCACGTTCGCGCCACACCCCTTCAATTTCCAGGTGTTGCAGAAATTTGCCGCGGGTGTAGGGCTGATTCGCGCCGGGTAGGCCTAGCGCGGTTAAATCCCAGGCCATCATTTCCGCGCCGGGATCGAGTTGAAAAATAGCCTGGTTGAGTCCATCGCAGTCCGGATAGGCAATGGTTTCCAGGGGCAACCACTCCAGGCGGGCATCGGTTTCCAAATGCACACGAATCGTCTGCTGGGCCAGGCCCTTCTGGCTGCGGTAAAAACGCGTGGCGCCGGGCGTGGTCACCAGGGCATGGGTGCCGGCGGCCAGATGGGCTTGGATCTCCAGAGCGTCACCGCCCACCAGTCCGCCTGGCGGGTGCACCAGCACATTGTGACAAATGCGTTCTCCCTCCGGGTACAGGCTTTGGAGAACCCGCAAGGGCCCCTCGTGGCGAAACGACAAGACCGTTTGCGCCACCGGTGCTTCGCGCCGGGCGTACTCCAGGTTCAGGCGCGCATGCCACATGGCCCGAAGCCGTCTCAGGCGGCCATGCCTTGGTGGCGCAGCAAGGCGTCGATCGTGGGCGCGCGGCCACGGAAGGCTTTGAAGCTCTCCAGGGCTGGGCGTTTGCCCCCCACTTCCAAAATCTCTTGGCGGTAGCGCCGCCCCGTCTCTGGGTTGGGCTGGCCCTCGGGCCCGGCACTTTCTTCAAACGCGGCGTAGGCATCGGCCGAGAGGACTTCGGCCCATTTGTAGCTGTAATAGCCTGCGGCATAACCGCCCGCAAAGATGTGCGTGAAGGTGTGAGGCGAACGGCTGAATGCGGGGCTGGGCAGCACGGCCACTTCGGCGCGCACTTCGTGCAGGAGTTGGAGCGCCGCGTGGCTGCGCTCGGGTTCGGCGTGCAAGCGCATGTCAAAGAGCGCAAACTCGATTTGGCGCAGCGTTTGCAGTCCACTCTGAAAATTTTTCGCGGCGAGCATTTTGTCAAACAGCGCGCGCGGCAGTGGTTCCCCTGTCTCCACGTGGGCGGTCATGTGGCGCAACACCGACCACTCCCAGCAGAAGTTCTCCATGAATTGGCTGGGCAACTCCACCGCATCCCACTCCACGCCATTGATGCCGCTGACATCGCGCTCATTGACTTGGGTGAGGAGGTGATGCAAGCCATGACCGAACTCGTGAAAGAGGGTGATCACGTCGTCGTGGGTGAGCAGAGGGGGTTTGCCGTCCACGCCATCGGCAAAGTTGCAAACCAAGTGCGCCACGGGGGTTTGCAGCCCTTGCGTGTCGGGGCGCAGCCAGCGGCCGCAAACATCGTCCATCCAGGCGCCACCGCGTTTGCCATCGCGTGCAGGGGGATCCAGGTAGAACTGCCCCATGATTTGTCCGGCGCGAACCAATTGAAAAAATTGCACCGAAGGGTGCCACGTGGGGGCCTGGGCGGGCTGAATCTGGACGTCGAAGAGGGTTTCAATGATGCGAAACAGCCCTTCGAGCACTTTCGGCGCGGTGAAGTAAGGCTTGACCTCTTGTTCGCTAAACGCGTAGCGCGCTTCCTTGAGCTTTTCGGCAATGAACGACCAATCCCAGGGCTGGGGATCACTCAGGCCCAAGTGCTCGCGGGCGAAAGCCCGCATGTCGGCCACATCGCGTTCGGCCGAGGGGCGCGCGCGTTGCGCCAAATCGCGCAAAAAGTGCAGAACTTCATCCGGGCTTTGCGCCATTTTGGGGGCGAGCGAGACCTCCGCCGCATTGGCATAGCCGAGCAGGCGCGCTTCTTCCTGGCGCAAGTCCATGATTTGGGCGATGAGCGGCGTGTTGTCGAGTTGCGGGTCTTGCC
>VEQC01000056.1 GCA_018883455.1 Limnohabitans sp.
GACAACGAGCACGGCATGGCCAGCTACGAAACCACCGAGCATTTGCTGCGCGCGGCGCGCGCGAGCGGCATTTTGCCCATCGTGCGCTGCTTTGAGTCGGATATCGCGCGGGTGCTTGACGCCGGAGCCAGTGGCATCAAGGTGCCCATGGTGCAAACCCCCGAACAAGCACAACGCTTGGTCGAGCGCGTGCGCTACCCCCGTCCCCCCGGTCAGGCCGGACAGCGTGGCCTGCGTGGCAGTGCCTTTAGCACCCGCGCGGCGGGTTATGGCCGCTTTGGCGGTCCCGCCCACACCGACCGCAGCAACGAGTCGATTGGCTTGATCGCCATGCTCGAGACCCCGCAAGCCATTGCGGCGGCGGCCGAGATCGCCAGCATTGAAGGGGTGGATGGGGTGTTCATTGGCCCCAATGATTTGGCCCACGCCATGGGCCACGAAAACCGTTGGCAGGACGCGCCCGTGCAAAAAGCCATCGAGCGCGGTTTGCGCGCCATTGCCGACGCGGGCAAATGCCCGGGGGTGCTTGCGCTGGATGGGGCGAGTCGGCAAAAGTACGCCGACTGGGGCGCGCGTTACTTTGCCAATGTGGCGACCAACCTCATCTTGCGGGCTTTTGAGCAAACCGTCTCCGGCCAGCCCGAGGCCAGCGCCGCACCGCCCGTTGGCGGGCAGTCTTGCTGAACCCACGCCCCGCGCGGTGGGGCGGCCACACGCGGTTGACGCGAACGCGTACCTGAGGAAAAACCGGGGTGGGGTAAAAACGGCAAAATAGCGCTTTTCACCCCGATCCTCCAAAGGAAAGCGCCCGTGGACAAAACCGCCGCCATTGCCGATCTCACCCAACTGATGTCCAAGTTCACCGCCTACATCGGCAAGCGATTGCCCACCGATGTGAGCGACAAATTGGGCGAATTGCGCGAGAAGGAAGTCAACTTCCTGGCCAAAGAAGTTTATGAGTCTATGCGCCAAAACCAGGAGGCCGCCGACAAGCTCGACCGCCCGAGCTGTCAAGACACCGGGGTGATCCAGTATTTCCTGACCGCAGGCGCGAATTTCCCCTTGCTCGGTGAACTCGAGGAAATTCTCGAAGGCGCCACCCTGGGCGCGACGCGGGAGGGGCCCCTGCGGCACAACGCGGTGGAAACCTTTGTCGAGAAGAACACCGGCACCAACACCGGCTCCAAAATTCCTTGGCTCGACTGGGAAATCGTGCCGGGCGACGACAGCGTGACGATTGACGTTTACATGGCGGGGGGCGGCTGCACGCTCCCCGGCGCGGCCAAGGTCTTGATGCCGGGCCAAGGCTACGAGGGGGTGGCCGAATTTGTGTTTGACGTCGTGACGTCCCGCGGGGTGAATGCCTGCCCCCCCTTGTTGGTGGGCGTGGGGGTGTCAACCTCGGCGGAGACGGCGGCGCGCTTGTCCAAAAAGGCCATTTTGCGCCCCGTCAACTCGCGCCACAGCAACGACAACGCCGCCATGATGGAGGAACTCCTCACCGAGGGCTTGAACGAACTCGGGCTCGGCCCCCAGGGTTTGACGGGCAACAACAGTGTGATGGGAGTGAATATTGAATCCTCGGCGCGCCACCCCTCCACGATTGGGGTGGCGGTCTCGACCGGATGCTGGGCGCACCGCCGCGGGCGCATCAAAATCCATGCCGACATGAGCTACGAAGTGATCTCGCACAAAGGATTCCAGCTGTGAAAAAAATTCTCACCACGCCCATCAAAGACGAAGACCTCGAATCCCTCAACATTGGCGATGTGGTCTACCTCACCGGCACCTTGGTGACCTGCCGCGATGTTGCCCACCGCCGCTTGATTGAGCTCGGCCGGGAGCTACCGGTCAACCTTGAAGGGGGTGCGATTTTCCATGCCGGCCCCATCGTGCGCGAGAAGGAGAACGGCGAATACGAAATGGTCTCCATTGGCCCGACCACCAGCATGCGCATGGAGAAGTTTGAGAAAGAATTCATCCGCCGCACCGGGGTCAAGCTCATTGTGGGCAAAGGCGGCATGGGCCCCGAGACCCAAGCGGGCTGTCAAGAGAACAAGGCTGTTCATGCCATTTTCCCGGGAGGCTGCGCGGTGCTTGCCGCGACCCAAGTCGAGAAAATTGAAGGCGCGGAGTGGAAGGATCTGGGCATGCCCGAGACGCTGTGGATCAACCGCGTCAAAGAGTTTGGCCCCTTGATCATCTCCATTGACACCAAGGGCAAGAACCTGATCGAGGAAAACAAGGCCGTCTTCAACGAGAAGAAGAAGCCCATTCTCGAGCGCATCAATCAGAAGATTCGCTTCATCAAGTGAGGGGGGAGGGCGGCTGAGCCTTCTGCCGTTCGGGCCGCTTGAACAGCGTGCTGCACACCCCGCGTAGCCAGCGGTTGGCCGGGTCGTGGTGAAAGCGCGTGTGCCAGTATTGCTTGACCGTAAAGCCCGCGATGGGCAGTGGACAGGCGAGCGTGCGCAAGCCCGCCGCCTGCGCGAGCGTCTCGCCAATGTGGCGAGGCAGGGTGGCGATCAAGTCGCTGTTTTGCAAAATGGCCGAGAGGCCTAAGAATCCCGGCAGAGCCAGCTGGATGCGGCGCTGCTGACCGATCCGGCGCAGGGCTTGATCCAACAAATACGCCCCCGTGCCCGACACAATCCCCACGTGTGATTCGGACAGGTAGCGCTTGAGCGTGAGCTTGGCGCCCAAGCGGGGGTGCTCGGGGCGGCAGAGGCAGATCCAGTCCTGATCGAAGAGGGCTTGCTGGTAAAAACCCGCTTCAAGGCCCGGAACCAGGCCCAAGGCCAAATCCGCCTCGCCCGACTGCAACTCGGAGGCCACGTTCTGCCCAATGGAGGCAGCTTCTAGGCGAATGCCGGGCGCGATGGCGTTGACATGGGCAAACAGGCGCGGCATCAGGGTGATGTGGCTGGCGTCGGTCATGAAGATCCGAAAATTGCGCTCACTGGTGCTCGCATCGAATTGGCTGGTGCTCGCAATCAATTGCGACAGACCGGTGAGCACCTGTCGCACGGCGGGCATCAAGTCCTCCATCCTGGGCGTGGGCTGCATGCCCTCAGGCGTGCGGACAAAGAGCGGATCGCCCAGCATCTTGCGCAGATGCGCCAAACCAATGCTCACCGACGGTTGGCTCAACCCCATCCGCTCCGCCGTGCGGGTCACGCTTTGCGTGGCATGGAGTGCCTCCATGAGGCGCAATTGCTTCAAATCGAGGGTATCGAGGCGGGGGGCGGACGGTTTGGCCATATTTAAATTTTAAATATGAAATATTGTTTGTATTGTATTTATAGAAACGGGCTGCAAACCTAGGATGGCGGCCATGCCGGTCTTTGCGCCCGGAGGGAGACAGAGTTGAAGATTGCAGTCTTAGGGGCGGGAGCCCTCGGGTGTGCGATGGGCAGTTGCCTGCACGAGGCGGGCCATGCGGTTTGGCTCATCAACCGCCGAGCGGACCATGTCCACGCCATGAACACCCAGGGATTGACCGTGCGCATCCAAGGGGTGGATCGAACGATTGCTGTCAATGCCGCCTGCCATGCGCAGGACATTGCCGCGCACGCCGGTCCCATGGATTTGATCGTGGTGCTCGTGAAGTCGTTTCACACCCGCGAAGCCATCACCTCGGCCACCTGCCTCGTGGGGCCCCAAACCGTGGTTCTTTCCTTGCAAAACGGGCTCGGGCATGAGGAGGTCCTCGCCGACGTCGTGGGGCGGGAAAAAATCATCGCTGGCAAGACGTATGCGGGGGGCGTCATGCTCGGAGCGGGGCACATCATTCGCGGCACCGAGGGCAAAGAAACTTACATCGGTGAGTTCGATGGCCAGCGCACGGCGCGCGTCAAGCACATCGCCCAGGTATTCAATAGTGCCGGACTCATCACCCACATCAGCGACAACATCATGGGCACGATGTGGGAAAAGTTACTCGTCAATGTGGCCACCGGCGCCTTGAGTGGCATCACACACCTCACCTATGGGGATCTCTACCAGGTACCAGAAGTCAAGGAATGTGCCTTGGCCGCTGTGACCGAAGCCCTGGAAGTGGCCAAAGCCAGCGGGATTCGCCTCACCGTCTCCAACCCCGAGGAGCCTTGGCTCAAAGCCGCCAGCGGTCTGCCGGCCGAGTTCAAAGCCTCCATGTTGCAAAGCCTCGAGAAGGGCTCGATCACCGAAGTGGACTATGTCAATGGCTCGGTGGTCCGCTGGGGCCAAAAGTGTGGGGTGCCCACCCCCGTCAACCGCACCTTGGTGGCCTGTCTCAAAGGCATTGAGCGCGGCTTACCCGCCTAAAGGAAACCCAATGACCGTCAAAGCATACGTCGAGCATGTGGCCATTCGTGTCAAAGACATTCGCTGGCACATCGAGTTCTTTCGGGAGGTGTTGGGCATGGCGGTGCGCGAGATCGATGGACCGAGCGATGACCCCCGCCAATATTGGACCCTGGGCGGCCTGCAGTTCATGGCCACGCCCGATTTGGCTGCGCCGCCCACGAACGAGGCTGGCTGGCTGGCCCATTTGGGGGTGATGGTCGATGACTTGGACGCCGCGCTCGCAGCCGCCGAGCCCTGGGGCGTCAAAGCCCTCCCACAAGGTCGCAATTGGCTGCAGCTGCCCGACGGACTGGCCGTGGAATTGATGCAGGCCGCCCCAGGATCGGTTGAGCAAGTCCTCCGTGTGAACCCCAGAGCCCAATAACGGAGTGCACCCCATGACGCTCATTCCCCCCCAACGCCATTTTGAAACCCCCGAGCGCTATTGGGATGACGCCAAAGAGGGCGATGTTTGCATCAGCCCGAGTTATGTGGTCACCGAGGAGCGCATCAATGCCTATGCCGTGTTGACGGGGGATTTCACGCCCGTCCACATCGATGAGGCCTACGCCAAGACCACGCCCTTTGGCACCCGAGTCGCACACGGGCTCTTGGGGCTGTCGATCGCCGACGGCCTCAAAACCCAGAGTGAATACCGTTTCCTGCCTGGCATGTCGCTCGGCTGGACCTGGGATTTTTTATTGCCCATCAAGATCAATGATGAGCTGCATGTCCAGTTCTCGGTCACGGGTTTGCGCCCCAGCAAAAGTCGTCCAGGCTGGGGCATCGTGATTCTGCCTTCCGAATTGATCAACCAACACGGTGAAGTTGTGCACCGAGGCGAGCACCGTCTGATGATTCCCCGACGTCCAGGAGCGTTCTGATGCAAGACCTGCCACTCAAGGGCCTGCGTGTCATTGACTACAGCCATTTCCTCGCCGGCCCCTATGTGGGACGTTGCTTGGCCGCCATGGGGGCTGAGGTCATCAAGGTGGAGCGACCGGGCTTGGGCGACGCGGGTCGTCAACATGCCCATGTCATCGACGAGCAGCAAAGCGGTTACTTTTTGCAACTCAACATGGGCAAGCAAGGGGTCAGCGTCAACATGAAGGACCCGCGCGGACAGGCCTTCATGCACAAGCTCTGCGACAGCGCGGATGTCTTCATTGAAAACTACCGCCCAGGCGCGCTCGACAAACTGGGTTTAGGTTATGCCGAACTCTCTGCCCGTAACCCCAAGCTGGTGTATTGCTCGATTTCTGCCTACGGCCATACCGGCCCCGATTCGCACCGGGCGGGCTTTGGCCTCATTGCCGAGGCCAAGAGTGGCATCATGCAAATGGTGGGCGTCCCAGGCGAGGCCCCCCCGCTATTGCGCATCTCCCTGGGGGATATGTACACCGGCATTCACGCGGTGGCGGCCATCAACGCGGCTCTGCTGGGGCGTGTGCGCTCGGGCAAGGGCCAGCATATTGATATGGCGCTCTATGACACCTTGATGTCCATGCACGAGTATGCCGTTCAGTGCTACACCCTCTCCGGGGGTAAGGTGGTGCCCGAGCAGACGGGGCACGACATGCCCACCTCCACCCTCTATGGCGTGTTTCGCGCCCGCGATGGCGATTTGGTCATTGCCGCCCAGGTGGACGACGCCTGGAAGCGCTTTGCGGCCATGCTGGAGGCCCATGGCGCGCCGGCCGGATTTGGCGCGGATGCCCGATTCCACAGCCTCACTGGGCGAAACACGCACCGTGAGGAGATTTTGGCCATCGTCAAGGCCTGGGTGGCGCAGCGCTCGGTGGCCGAGGTCCTGGCCTTGCTCGACGGCATTGATGTACCCAGCGCCAAAGTGCAACGCATCGACGAAGTCATCCACGACCCCCAGATTCAAGCGCGTGGCATGGTGCTGGAGCAACAGCATCCGCGCTACGGCACCTTGAAGCTGGCGAACTTGCCCTTCCGGTTTTCCGATTGCGACACCACGGCGCCCATGCAACAAGTCGCACCTGACATGGGGCAGCACAACGCCCCGATTGCCCGCTCATTGGGGTACAGCGAAGCGGACATCGCAGCCATGCAGGCTGAGGGTGTTCTGTTCGCCAAATGAGGACATCGCTGACACGCCCACCGCCCACCCCCCGAATCACCCGCCTGATTTGAACCGTGCGCCAAATCAGGGTTTTTTCACTCAGCACACCGTATCAATGGAGACACACATGAAACGCATGATCTTGAAATCGGTCGCCGCCTTGGCCGCGATGGCTGTGGTGGGCATGGCCTCGGCTCAAGAGCGCACACTGAAGATGAATTTGAATGGCCCTGAGACGCACCCCGCCGCTGCGGGGATGAAAAAGTTTGCCGAAACGGTCGCCGCGCGCACCAATGGACGCATCAAGGTCAACCTGTTTTTCAACGGCGCCTTGGGCAGTGACCAAGCGGTGGTCTCGGCCCTCAAAGGGGGCACGGTTGAACTCTCGGTCATGAACTCCGGTATCTTGGCCAGCGAGGTCAAGGAAATGGCGCTCTTTGATTTCCCCTTCCTCTTCGCCAACGAGAAGGAGTCCGATGCCATCGTCGATGGGCCCATTGGCAAGAAGATGCATGCCGCACTGGAGGCCAAAGGACTGGTGGGCTTGTCTTACTGGGAATTGGGCTACCGCCAAATCAGCAACAGCAAGCGCGCCATCCAGAAAGTCGATGACATCGAAGGGTTGAAATTGCGCGTGATTCCCAACCCCATCAATATCGACTGGGTCAAGGCCTTGGGTGGCAACCCCACGCCCTAGCCATTTCCGGAGGTTTACGCCGCGCTTGAGCAAAAAGCCATTGACGGACAGGAAAACCCTGTTTCGGTGATTGCCGCGAACAAATTTTGGGAAGTGCAGAAATTCCTCGTGCTGAGCAACCACCAATACAACCCCCAATCCGTGCTCATGAGCAAAAAGGTGTGGGATAGCCTCTCCGCCGCCGATCGTAAAATCATCGATGACGCGGCCGACGAAGCCACCCAAACCCAGCGCACCGAGGCTCGCGCAGCCGTGGCCGCCAATTTGGAGTTGCTCAACAAGACCGGCATGACGGTTACCCAACTCTCGCCTGCCGAGATGAACAAGTTGCGCGAAAAAATGAAACCCGTGATCGAGAAATACACCGCCTCGGTGGGCGAGGCCACGGTCAAGGAAGTGCAGGCGGAACTCGCCAAACTGCGCCGGTAAACCAGCCCGGGCCGATGCAGGCCATGGGCCATTGCCCCCAGCCTCTGCCGCATGCGGCAGGGGCTTTTTATCGTTTGCCTGGCAATCGGGCGCCCTGCGTTTTGGCCGCATGATTGACCATCGAGTCCTTGGCGATGTTGGCTGATTTCTCAGCCGCCTGATAGGCGGAATCAAACATCATGCTGCTCATGTCCATGAGCGATTTGAAGAGGTCAACCGTGGACGTCTGATGTGATGCGGCGTAGCCATTGCCGTTGTGGTGCAGGTTTTCGCTCAGACTCTTGCCCTGCTTGAGCAGGTTGGCATGGACTTGGTTCAAGAGCTTTAAATTCTCTTTGTGGCTCTCAAACAGCAGATCCATCATGCGGACAATGTACTGGTGGTATTGGTCGCGCATTTCAGCCAGGTTCTCTGGCCCAAAAAAAAGCCGCTCGGCAGAGCGGCTTATCAAAGGGTGACCCGATTGCTGGCCACCTTGGAGAACCCAATGGTTTAGAAGTCGTAGCGCAGGCCGACAGACAGGCCTTCTGCCGTCGCGCCGCTAGCAGAAGCCAGGCCGGTCAAATCACGTCCTTGTACCCAAGGCTGCACCTTTGCGGCCGTTCCATTTTTGACGCTCGCGTAAGTCACATGCACGCGCATTTGCTTGTCCAAGAGGTGCTCAAAACCCAGGGCGTTTTGGGTGGAATCGCCGTTGAGGATCTTGGCGTCGTTCTTAAACGAGGCGAACTTGATGACCGATTTGGGGTTCAGGTTGTATTCCAGTCCGTAACCGGTGACTGTGGCGCTTTTGTCGTTGGCCGTCCCCGCCGTGGCGGTGGCTTTGTCGTTGCCCTTTTGGAAAAAGCCGACCAAACGCAAATCGGGTCTGACTTTGTAGGAAGCGGCCAGACGGTTGCCATCGCGCTTGCCGTTGCTGGCCTTGTTTTCATAGGACTCACCGGCGTAAGCCAAGAGCAGATTTCCTTGACGGTAGGTCAATGAGTAACCCATCATGCCATTTTGACCGGCAACGCTGCTGGTGGTCACGGCGGGGTCCGTGTTGGTCATGCCTTCATGGGCGGCGTAGGCGATGGCGGCCACCCAACCATTGAAAGAGGGGGTTTTGTATTCAATGAGGTTGTTCGGGCGCTCATCAAAGCGCAGGCTTGCGCGCGTGATGTTGCGCATATCACCCAGCTGATCTCCAAAGAGGTTGGCGGGGTCACGGGCGACCTTCATTGGGGTGTCGAAATGACCCACGCGCAGTGTTCCCCAAGCGTCCTGGATGCCCACAAATGTGTCACGCTTGCCCAGCAATTGATTGCTGGTGGCGTCGTTGGTGATGGAAATCGCGGACTCCAGTTGCCAGATACCGGTGAGGCCCGAGTCAAACTTCTTTTGGCCCCGGAAGCCCAGGCGCGAAGCGTTGCTCACCAGATTGAACTCCTTGTAGCCCGCACCATTGTCGAGCTGGTCGAGGGAGACGTTGGCGCGGCCATAAATTTCCCAGCTCGATTGGGCTTGGGCACTCACACCGAGCAATCCGAGCGTGAGCAGGCTGACACTAAATTTGAATTTCATGGGTTGAACTCCTTGGTTGATAAGCCTTGGCAGTATCGGAAGCCCATGTGAAAGATTTTTGAAAGCGCAATGAAACTTTGATGAAATGCCCCCTGCTTTGTCAATCCCATGACGCCAGAAGCTTTTGGACAGACCCTCCAAAAAGAAATGGCCCGGTGGCGGCCTGTGGTGGTGAGGGCGCGTATCCAACTGGATTAACCCTCGGGAGGCGATGAATCGGTACTAAAGCAGTATTTGAATCGGTGCTCATGCGGTTTGGCCTGCACAGCAGGGGCGGCGATATGCAATGAAATGTTAATAATGTCGGGACTTTGGCCCTAGGATGTCGTCTCCTGTGTTGAGAATGCGATGTTTTTTTTCAACCCCAGACCACTTCTCCAAGCCTTTTGTTGTGCGCTTGCGCTCCTCGCCTCCAGCGTATGGGGGGCGGAGTTGCGCATCGAACGGGCTTTCTTTCAAGACCGCACACGAGCACTCACGCTTGACGAAGTCAAAACCAAACCCTTGAAGCCCTACGAGGGGATTTTGAGTCTGGGCTATATCCGCGACGCCGTTTGGATCAAGATTGACATCACTCCCCCGCCGCACGCGCAAGCTGATGATCGACTGATCCTATTGGTCAAGCCCATCTTTTTGGACGACATCCGGCTTTATGACCCCCTCGATACCGGGGCTCAAGAGCGTCGTGTGGGGGACACGGTTCCTTTTAGCCAAAACGAATTCGAATCGCTTTATCACACCTTTGTGATTCCAGCGGGGGAGGCGCCGCGATCGGTTTGGCTTCGGGTCGTGACCACCAGTACGACCTTGGTGAACGTCCAAGTCTTCCCCTTGAGAGACATGCAGCACGAGGAATTTGAATCGCAAATGGCCGTGTTTCTGGTTCTTGCCCTCATGAGCCTTTTCCTGTTGCATGTGCTCATCAGCTGGACCATTCACCGTGACCCGCTGGAGGGTTTTTTTGTGGTGCGCCAGTTTTTTTTCCTAGGCTTTACCGCGACTTTGTTTGGCTTGCATCGGTACTTGCTGCACGAGTACGTGTCGCCCGCACACTTGGATGCGCTCTTTAGCTGGCTGGTCATTTGCGCCACCTTGGTGACTTTTCTATTCGAGCGAAACTTGCTCAGCGAATACAAACCCAATGCCCTCGGGCGATGGATCACCCTGGCGGTACCGCTCATGGCCGTTGTAGCATTGGCGCTCCTTGCGTTGGGTTTCACCCATGAGGCACTGACTTTAAATCTTTCCACGAACTTCATTGGCTTGTTGGCCATCACGCTGACTTCCGTTTTGTTCACGCAAAGCGGCAAAACCTTACGCGAAGAAAACCCCAACCTCCTCGATAAACGGTGGTTAATAGGCTACTACGCCGTGATCGCCTCCACCATGCTCCTCTCCAGCATGCCATCGCTGCTGGGATTGATGGAGGGGAACACCTACACAACCAATGCCTTGGTTTACTACGCCTTGATCTCGGGCGGTTTGATGACCGTGCTGATGCAACTGAGAACCAAAAAAATGATCAAAGCCAGGCGTGACTCGGAGCAAAACCTCATCCTCTCCCAGCAACAAGCATGGATGGAGAAACAGCGTCGGCAGGAGCAGGCCCACCTGCTGCACATGCTGGTGCATGAGCTGAAAAATCCGCTCGCCATCATTGAGATGGCCCAGCACGCCCATAACGACAAAGACACGACGGCCAACTACATCAGTCGCTCGGTCAAAATCATGCGCGAGGTCATAGACCGCTGCATCGAAATCGACAAGCTGGAAGAAGGCAACGAAAAGATTGAGCTCCAGACCGTGGACCTTGTGCCGTTTATTCATGAATGCCTGCGCGAGG
The DNA here is from genome assembly GCA_018883455.1 of Limnohabitans sp. GTDB lineage: Bacteria > Pseudomonadota > Gammaproteobacteria > Burkholderiales > Burkholderiaceae_C > Limnohabitans. Next base: position 10,948 of record VEQC01000056.1, read on the forward strand.
GCGGGCACGCCGAAGACAACGCTCAACTCGCGCTTGCATTGGGTTTGTCGGTCCGCACCGATGCACAATTTTTAAAAATCATGCTCATGAACCTCTTGGACAACGCCAGGCGTTATGGGGACCCTCTGGTCCCCATGGAGATTGCTGCCGAGCGGGCACCCAATGCGCAGGGCCAAAACGGCGTGGCCATCACGGTCTCCAACCGTCCCGGAAAGGCGCATTGGCCCGATGCGCAGCGGATCTTCACCAAATACTACCGCAGCAAAGGGGCCGAATCCCTTCCGGGTACCGGGCTAGGGCTGTATTTGGTGCGCACTGTGGCCCAACGGCTGGGCGGGGGCTGCCGGTATATTCCAGACGACAAACACATTCGGTTTGAGTTATGGTTGCCAAGTTAAGCATTGTGGTGGTGGAAGACAATGACGATTTGCGTCACCTGACGTGTCAGGTGTTGGCGCAGGATGGCCACCATGTCATGGGCATTTCTTGCGCAGAAGAACTGGAAGATGTGGCGGGCGGTGAGTCGGCGGATATTTTTTTGATTGATATCAATTTGCCCGGCGAAGACGGCATGAGCCTCGCGCGTCGCATTCGCAAGGCGCAGCCCCTGGTTGGGATCATCATGGTCTCGGCTCGCTCAGACATCGATGACAAAATCATTGGCTACGACAGCGGTGCGGATTTCTACATCACCAAACCCGTTGTCCTGGCGGAGCTCAGTGCGGCCATTCGCAGTTTTGCGCGCAAGAATCAAGCCTCTAAATCCAAGCAGTTCAACCCCAAGCAAGGCTTGGTGTTAAACAAGTTGGAGGTGACCGGTCCGCAAGGGGTGGTGCGGTTAACGACCACGGAGGCCATGTTGCTGACCGCTTTTGCCCGCGCCCCCTCTGGAAAATTGGCAGCATGGCAAATTGCGGAAATGCTCGACATCGAAATGGACGATTCGATGAAGTCCAGCATTGCCATGCGTATCGCCAGGCTTCGCAAAAAGCTCTCCGACGCGGGCGTCGAGGGGATTGTGATCGAATCCATACGCAACTTTGGTTATCAAATACTGCATGACGTGGAGTTGGGTTATTAAATTCGGTTTCATTTGTGATGTTTTGTTAAGAATCACCGTTATAAAAAATCAGAATTCAGGCGGGTCAATTTCCGTCCAGCCGCATGAATTCTTTCCCCTCTCGTACGCCCTCTTTGTTCGCTCTTGGCGGACTGCTGGCATTCGCTGGCCATGCCATTGCCGCGACGGCCAATATTGACGCGGGCGCCTTACAGCGACAAACCGAGCAAGGACTTCGCGCGCGGCCCGACGCCCCCCTGCGCAACCGTCCAGAACCGCAGCCCCCAAGCCCCCCCGCGCGTGACGCTGTGACGGTGACGGTCACGGCCTTCGAATTTCAGGGCAATACGCTTTTGAGCCAAGAGGCCTTGAATCAAGTGGTCGCCCCCTTTTTAAATCGCCCGCTGTCGTTTGACGGCTTGCAAGAAGCGGCCCAAGCGGTTTCCGCTGCCTACCGTGAAGCCGGATGGGTGGTTCGCGCATTTTTTCCCAAACAAGCGATTGATTCGGGCCGGGTGACCCTCCAAATTGTGGAGGCACAGTTTGGCGAAATCTCCCTTACCGGAAAACCGTCACAACGGATTGCCGCCTCACGCATTTTTTCGACTGTCGAGCGTGCCCAACCCCGAGGGGCTTTGCTCAACGCCAAGCAGCTCGATCGGGCGCTGTTGCTGCTGGATGACCTGCCGGGCATTGACGCAACGGGCAATTTGGTGGAGGGGAAAAAGCCGGGCCAAACCGACTTGGCCTTGAACGTGACGGATGCCGATTTGCTGGTGACCCATTTCTACGCCGATAACTTCGGCGCGCGCGCCACGGGAGCCCAGCGCCAGAGTCTCAACTTCATGCTCAACAGCCTCTTGGGATGGGGCGATCAACTCCTCGTCAATGGCCTCCACACGCAAGGGAGTCAATACGGCCGTATGGCGTGGAGTGTGCCGCTGGGCTATGACGGCCTGCGCGTGGGTTGGCATCGCTCCTACCTGAATTACCAACTCGTGGGCGACTTTGAAAAATTGGCCGCCAAGGGTGCCGCCAGCGCGACGGGCCTGGACCTGAGCTACCCCCTTGTCCGCAGTCAGCTGCAAAACCTCAGCATCCACTTTGTTCATGATCAAAAAAGCTTCTTGAACCTGGCCAATGGGGCGACGGCCTCGAACTACACCCTCCAAGTCTCCAACGTGAGCCTGAATTTCAATGCGTACGACCCGTGGGGTGGCGGCGGTTTCAACAACCTGACCCTTGGTGCGTCGGGAGGACGCGTGAACCTGGATCAATCGCCCCACCAAGCCCAGGACGCAGCAGGCCCCCAAACGGCGGGTAAGTTTCGCAAATCCAACTTGAGCTTGAGTCGAC
>VEQC01000057.1 GCA_018883455.1 Limnohabitans sp.
GTTCAGTATGGCGGCGCCGATGTGGGCGTGACCGGACTGGACACGCTGATCGAGCACGGTGGCGACGGTTTGTACCAGCCGCTGGATTTGCGCATTGCCCGCTGCCGCATGAGCGTGGCCGTACCGGCCGATTTTGACTACGCGGCCCGTGTGCGCCAAGGGGCGCGCCTGAAGGTGGCCACCAAGTACGTGCACATTGCCCGTGAATTTTTCGCGGCCAAAGGCGTCCACGTGGATTTGGTCAAGCTCTATGGCTCCATGGAGCTCGCGCCCCTGACAGGGCTGGCCGATGCGATCGTCGACTTGGTCTCCACCGGCAGCACCCTCAAGGCCAACCGACTGGTCGAGGTCGAGCGCATCATGGACATCAGTTCGCGTCTGGTGGTCAATCCCGCGTCGCTCAAGCTCAAGCGCGAGCCGATTCGCCAGCTCATCGACGCCTTTGCCGCAGCCTTGCCGGCAGCTTGAAAGAGACGACCATGGAACCTGTCTTGCGCCTGGCGACCACCGATGCCGACTTTGAACGCCGCTTCGCCGAGCGGTTGCACTGGTCGGACGATACCGATGCGGCCATTGAGCAGCGTGTGGCAGACATCTTGGCCGATGTGCGCGCGCGCGGTGACACTGCTGTCTTGGAATACACCCAGCGCTTTGACGGTCTGACCGCCGCCAGTGTGGCGCAACTCGAGTTGGGCGCCGAGGAATTGCGCGCCGCGTTTGAGGGTTTGCCCGCCGCGCAACGCGCCGCACTCCAAGCTGCGGCCCAACGCGTGCGGGCCTACCATCAGGCCCAGAAAAAGGCCAGTGGTGAGAGCTGGACCTATCGCGATGAAGACGGCACCTTGCTCGGCCAGAAGGTCACCCCACTGGATCGGGTTGGCATTTATGTCCCCGGCGGTAAGGCCGCCTACCCCTCCAGTGTCCTCATGAACGCCATTCCGGCGCACGTCGCCGGGGTGTCCGAGATCATCATGGTGGTGCCCACGCCGCGGGGTGAGAAAAACCCGCTCGTACTGGCTGCCGCCCATGTGGCGGGGGTGTCACGCGCCTTTACCTTGGGTGGCGCGCAGGCCGTGGCGGCACTGGCGTACGGCACGGCCACGGTGCCCAAGGTGGACAAAATCACGGGGCCCGGCAACGCCTATGTGGCTGCTGCTAAGCGCCGAGTGTTCGGCACGGTGGGGATCGACATGATTGCCGGTCCCAGCGAAATTTTGGTTTTGGCCGATGGCACCACGCCCGCAGAGTGGGTGGCCATGGATTTGTTCAGCCAAGCCGAGCATGATGAGCTCGCGCAAAGCATTCTGCTCTGCCCCGACCCCGCTTATCTCGACGCGGTGCAAGCCGCCATGGCCAAACTGCTGCCGGCGATGCCGCGGCGCGACATCATTGCCGCGTCGATGGCCGGGCGGGGCGTGCTCATCGCCACGCGCGACATGGAGGAAGCTTGCACCATCAGCAACCGCATCGCCCCCGAGCACTTGGAGATTTCCAGCCGCGAGCCCGCCCGTTGGGAACCCCTGCTGCGCCACGCCGGGGCCATTTTCATGGGGGCTTACACCAGTGAATCGCTGGGCGACTACTGTGCGGGGCCCAACCATGTGCTGCCCACGAGTGGCACGGCACGCTTTTCTTCGCCGCTGGGGGTCTACGATTTCCAAAAGCGCTCGAGTTTGATTGAGGTGAGCGCCCAAGGTGCCCAGGCCTTGGGACAGGTTGCCGCGGAGCTGGCTTACGGGGAGGGGCTGCAAGCCCATGCGCGGGCGGCCGAATTGCGGCTCAACCCCGTGCCGCCCATGCGCTCATGACAGGATGGTGCGCAAAGCCTCGGTAAGGGCTTGGCACTGCTCTGGCGTGCCCACGGTGATGCGCAAGAAGTTGTCAATGCGCGGCAGTTTGAAATGCCGCACGATGATGGCGCGCTCACGCAGGCGTGCCGCCAAGTCAGCCCCCGCATGACGGGGGTGTTGGGCAAAAACGAAATTCGCCGCCGAGGGCAGCACCTCAAATCCCAGGGCGTGCAAATCCGCGACCAGCGCTTCACGCGTGTCGATCACCCGTTGGCATTGGCTGCGGAAGTAGGCGTCGTCTTCGACCGAGGCAACGGCTCCGGCAAGCGCGAGCCGATCCAACGGGTAGGAATTAAAGCTGTTTTTAACCCGCTCCAGGGCCTCGATCAGAGGTGCTTGTCCTAGGGCGTAACCCACCCGCAGGCCAGCGAGCGACCGGCTCTTGGAGAAGGTCTGGCTCACCAGCAAATTGGGGAACTCGTCAATCAGGGTGTCAGCGCTCTCGGCACCAAAGTCCACATAGGCTTCGTCCACCAACACCACCGCCTGAGGGTTGCCGGCCACGATCTCGCGCACTTGGGCACGCGAGAGGGCACGCCCCGTCGGCGCGTTGGGGTTGGGGAAAATGATGGCCCCGGCCGCCTGTCCACCTTGGGGCAGGAAGTCCTGCACCGGCAGACTGAAATCCGCCGCCAGCGCGACCTTGCGAAATGGGATGCCGTAGAGGCCGCAGTAGACCGGGTAGAAGCTGTAGCTGATGTCCGGAAACCACAGGCCCGCAGGATGGTTGAGCAAGGCCATGAAGGCGTGCGCGAGCACCTCATCGGAGCCATTGCCCACGAAAACTTGTTGGGGCTTGAGCCCATGGTGGTGCGCCAAAGCCGTGCGCAGCGCGTCGGCATTAGGGTCGGGGTAGAGGCGTAAGCGCTCGTCGGTGGCCGCGGCAATGGCCGCAAGTGCCTTGGGTGAAGGCGGCCAGGGGTGCTCATTGGTGTTGAGCTTGACGAGTTGTTCGAGTTTGGGTTGCTCGCCTGGCACATACGGTGTCAGGCCATGCACAACGGCGCTCCAGTATTGGCTCATGGGTATTGGCGGGCAGAGTTGGCGCAAAGCCCCAATTCATGCGGCCTTGCAGAGGGTCGATGGTATCATGGGACCCTTCTTTCAACCCGGATCTCACGCGCCATGCGCCAAGCCGAAGTCAGCCGCAACACTCAGGAAACCCGCATCACGGTTCGTTTGAATCTGGATGGCACGGGACAATCTCGTCTTGCCACGGGCATTGGTTTTTTTGACCACATGCTCGACCAAATCGCCCGCCATGGCCTCATCGATCTCGACATCGAGGCGCAGGGGGACTTGCACATCGACGGACACCACACCGTGGAGGATGTGGGCATCACGCTCGGCCAAGCGGTGGCCAAGGCGGTGGGTGACAAAAAAGGCCTGCGCCGTTACGGCCATGCCTATGTGCCCTTGGATGAAGCGCTCAGCCGTGTGGTGGTCGACTTCTCCGGCCGGCCCGGTCTGGTGATGGACGTGCCATTCAAAAGTGGGATGGTGGGGCAGTTTGACACCCAACTCACTTACGAATTTTTTCAGGGCTTTGTGAACCACGCCTTTGTCACCCTGCACATTGACAACCTGCGGGGCGAGAACGCCCATCACCAAGCCGAGACGGTCTTTAAGGCCTTCGGGCGTGCGCTTCGCATGGCGCTGGAGATTGACCCCCGCGCCCCTGCAGCCATTCCCTCGACCAAAGGCAGCCTCTGACCATGGCTTCTAACCGCGTGGCGGTCGTCGATTACGGCATGGGCAATCTGCGTTCCGTGGCCCAGGCCGTGTTGCACGCGGCCAGCGCCGTCGATCATGCCGAGGTGAGCGTCACGCAAGATCCCCAGGTGGTGCGCGATGCGCATCGGGTGGTCTTGCCGGGTCAGGGCGCCATGCCCGATTGCATGCGCGAGTTGCGCGAATCGGGCTTGTGGGAGGCGGTCTTGGAGGCCGCTGCGAAAAAACCGCTTTTCGGGGTGTGCGTGGGCATGCAAATGTTGCTGGACCACAGCGCCGAGGGCGATACCCCGGGCCTGGGCCTGATTCCAGGCGAGGTCATCAAATTCGACCTGGCGGGACGCCAGCAACCCGATGGGAGCCGGTACAAGGTGCCCCAAATGGGCTGGAATCAGGTCTATCCCGTGCAGCCCCACCCGATTTGGGCCGGTGTGCCCGAGGGTAGCTACTTTTATTTCGTTCACAGCTACTACGCCCGCCCCCAGCAGCGCGCCCATTGTGCGGCTGAAACGGACTATGGCGGACGATTTGCCTGCGCAGTGGCGCACGACAACCTTTTTGCGACACAATTCCATCCAGAGAAAAGTGCGGAGCACGGCTTGGCCCTGTACCGCAACTTTTTACACTGGAACCCCTGAACCGTAACCCTATGGGTGCCAAGGACGCCCCACTGCCACCATGCTACTGATTCCCGCGATTGACCTCAAAGATGGCCATTGTGTGCGCCTCAAGCAAGGAGACATGGAGCAGGCCACGACCTTCAGTGAAGACCCGGCTCAAATGGCCCTGCAATGGGTTGCCCGAGGCGCCCGGCGACTGCACTTGGTTGACCTCAACGGCGCGTTTGCGGGCAAGCCGCAAAATCACCTAGCCATCAAGTCCATTCTCAAGGCCGTGGGCGATGACTTGCCGGTTCAACTGGGCGGCGGTATTCGCGATCTCGACACCATTGAAAAGTACATCGACGCGGGCATGCGCTATGTGATCATTGGCACGGCGGCAGTGAAAAACCCGGGCTTTCTCAAAGACGCTTGTTCGGCCTTCGGAGGCCACATCATTGTGGGCCTGGACGCGCGAGACGGCAAAGTGGCCACCGATGGCTGGAGCAAACTCACCGGCCATGAGGTGGTCGACTTGGCCAAGAAATTTGAAGACTACGGCGTGGAGTCCATCATCTACACCGACATTGGGCGCGACGGCATGCTCACCGGCATCAACATTGACGCCACGGTGCAGTTGGCCCAGTCCCTGACCATTCCGGTGATCGCCTCTGGCGGCCTCTCCAACCTTCAGGATATCGAGGCCTTGTGCGCTGTGGAAGACGAGGGCATTGAAGGTGTGATTTGTGGTCGCGCCATCTACAGTGGCGATCTCGACTTCGCCAAAGCCCAGGCCCGAGCCGATGAACTCAACGGCTGACCCGCGCCTGGGTCAAAGCCGTGCCGTTCGATTGCACGGCCAACCCGGCCTGTTGCTCGAGTTGCCCAACGGCGACCGCGCCGAAATCGCCCTGCAAGGCGCCCATGTGCTGCGCTGGCGCGCCCGCGAGCGCGAGCAACTCTATCTAAGCCCGACCAACCCTTGGGACGGTCAACACCCGATTCGCGGTGGCGTGCCCGTCTGCTGGCCGCAGTTCAGCGACCGTGGCCCCCTGCCCAAACACGGTTTTGTGCGTCAAATGCCGTGGGTGCCTGCGGTACCCCAATGCGAACCCGATAGCGTCATCCAACGCTTGGTTTTGCGGGATAACGAGGCCTCGCGGGCCCTTTGGCCGCACGGCTTCACGCTCACTCTGACCGTGCAGCTCCTGCCCGAGAGCTTGCGCATGGAACTCATGGTGCAAAATACCAGCACGCAATCCTGGTCCTTCACCGGCGCTCTACACACCTATTTTGCGGTTGACGATATCTCGCAGGTCCTGGTGGAAGGCTTGGGCGGCCAGCCTGAGTGGGATGCTTTGCAGGATGCCCAGGGCGTGGCCGCTGAGCCCTTGCGCCTGCCGGGGCACTGGGATCGCGTTTATGACGCCCCCCGTAACGCGCTCGAGTTGGTGGACGGTGCGCATCGCTTGCGCATCACCCAAAGCGATAGCCTGGCCAACCAAGTGGTCTGGAATCCGGGGCCGCGCCTGTGTGCCGAATTGCCCGATATGCCCGACGACGACCACCGCCGCATGCTTTGCGTGGAGGCCGCGCAAGTGTTCAAACCCATCACCGTGGCCCCCGGGGCGCATTGGCGCGGTGACCAAACCTTGCAAGTGATCTGACCATGCTCGCCAAACGCATCATTCCTTGCCTCGATGTGACGGGTGGCCGTGTCGTCAAAGGGGTTAACTTTGTCGAACTGCGTGACGCCGGAGACCCCGTCGAAATCGCGGCGCGCTATAACGATCAAGGCGCTGACGAGCTCACCTTCCTCGACATCACCGCCACCAGTGATGATCGGGACGTGATCCTGCACATCATTGAGGCGGTGGCCAGCGAAGTGTTCATTCCCCTGACGGTAGGCGGTGGTGTGCGCACCGTGGAGGATGTGCGTCGTTTGCTCAACGCGGGCGCCGACAAAGTGAGCTTTAACTCCGCCGCCATTGCCAATCCAGACGTGATTCGAGCGGCCTCGGCCCGCTACGGCGCGCAATGCATCGTGGTGGCCATTGACGCCAAGCGGCGCAGCGATGAAGAGGCCGCCGCGCGCGATGCCCAAGGACAGATCAAGGGCCCAGGCTGGGACGTCTACAGCCACGGGGGGCGCAAGAACGTGGGGCTGGATGCGGTTGCCTGGGCGCGTGAGATGGCCGCGTGCGGAGCGGGTGAAATTCTCCTCACCAGCATGGATCGCGACGGCACCAAAAGCGGCTTTGATTTGGCCTTGACTCGAGCCGTGGTGGACGCGGTTCCCATTCCCGTCATCGCCTCGGGTGGGGTGGGTAACTTAGACCACCTCGCCGACGGCGTGCAGCAGGGGGGGGCTGACGCCGTGTTGGCCGCGAGCATTTTTCACTACGGTGAGTTCACGGTGGCCCAAGCCAAAGCACGCATGGCCGAGCGCGGGATCCCGGTGCGGCGCTGAGGCGCAAGCGATGTCTTAAGATGCAGGCATGAGTTGGCTCGATCACATTCGTTGGGATGCACAAGGCCTGGTGCCTGTCATCGCCCAAGAAAAAGGCAGCGGCGATGTGCTGATGTTCGCCTGGATGAACCGCGAGGCCTTGTCCCTCACCGCCGAACTCGGACGGGCGGTTTACTTCAGCCGATCGCGCCACAAGCTTTGGTACAAAGGGGAAGAGTCCGGCCATGTACAGACCGTGCATGAAATCCGCATCGACTGCGACCAAGACGTGGTTCTGCTGACGGTGACCCAAACCGGCCACGATCCAGGTATCGCCTGCCACACCGGACGCCACAGTTGCTTTTTTCAGCGCTTGGAAAACGGCGTTTGGCAGGCTGTTGATCCGGTCCTCAAAGACCCCAGCACCATCTACAAATAAGGTCCGCCAATGTCCTCCGATACCTTGCAACGATTGGCTGCCATCATTGACAGCCGACATCCCGCGCGTGGCGGGGATCCCGAAAAAAGCTATGTTGCCCGCTTGTTACACAAGGGGCCCGACGCATTTTTGAAAAAAATTGGCGAAGAAGCCACCGAAGTGGTCTTGGCCGCCAAAGACCTCAGCCATGGCGGGGACTCGGCCCCCTTGGTTGGGGAGATGGCCGATTTGTGGTTCCACTGCATGGTCGCCTTGTCGCATTACGGCTTGCAACCCGCCGATGTTCTGGCGGAATTGGCGCGGCGCGAGGGACTCAGTGGGTTGGAAGAAAAGGCCTTGCGCAAGGCGCAGGCCAGGGAATCGAATCAGGAGTAAGCATGCACACCGATCCCTCATGCGTTTTTTGCAAGATCGTGGCGGGGCAGATTCCCTCCCGCAAGTTGTACGAAGACGACGAATTTCTGGCTTTTCACGACATAGCCCCCTGGGCTCCCGTACACTTTCTTATTATTCCAAAGGCCCATTGGGTGTCCATGGCCGATCTTTCGCCGGCCCAAGAGGCCATGATGGGGCGGCTGATGATGCTTGCGCCCCGTTTGGCCCTAGAGGCGGGCTGTCGACCGGGCCCCGAGGGGGGATTTCGGATGGTTTGCAACACGGGTGCCGAAGGGGGCCAGGAAGTCCTTCATTTGCACTGGCATGTCATGGGCGGTCCGCGCCCTTGGGCCAGAGGCTGATTAGAATCAAAGGTTCCTTTAGGAGAAGCACATGGGTTCGTTTTCCATTTGGCATTGGCTGGTCGTGCTCCTGATTGTGGTCATGGTCTTTGGCACCAAGAAACTCAGGAACATGGGCAGCGACCTTGGCGGCGCCGTCAAGGGGTTTAAGGACGGCATGCGCGATGGCACAGCGCCCCCCGCAGAGGGCCAGCAGGCCCCTGCGCAGGCGCAGGTGCAAGCCCCCGCACCCGAGAACAAGACCACGATTGACGTTGAAGCCAAGCACAAGTCGTGATTGACCTTGGCCTCTCCAAGCTGGCGCTGATCGGCGCCGTTGCCCTGGTGGTGATCGGCCCTGAAAAACTCCCTCGCGTGGCGCGCACTGTGGGCACCTTGCTCGGCAAGGCGCAGCGCTACGTGGCTGACGTCAAGGCCGAGGTCAACCGCAGCATGGAGCTCGACGAGTTGCGCAAGATGAAGGAGTCGGTGGAAAACGCCGCCCGCGATGTCGAGCACTCGGTTCAAACGGCCAGCACCGATTTTGAAAAAGACTGGCAGGAAACCACCGCTGGACTCTCCAGCGATGCGTTGGCTTTTGAGGGCAGTCACAGCAATGAACTGCAACTGCCCCCTCCCGAATACAAGCATCCCGGCAAAAACTGGCGCCTCAAGCGTGGTGCGACCCCTCTTTGGTACAAGGCGCGTCATGGCGTTCGCACCCGAGCCCTCTCGGGCGCGGCCCGTGTGGCGCGGTTTCGCCCGCCGCGCGCGCGCTAAGCAATTCTCATGTCCTCCACGCCTCCAGAGCAAGACGAACTCGCGGGTACTGAACAGCCCTTTGTTCAGCACCTCGTCGAACTGCGCGACCGTTTAATGAAAGCCTTTGCCGCCGTGGCCTTGGCGGCCATGGCCTTGGCGCTTTTCCCGGGGCCTGCCGCCCTCTACGATTGGCTTGCCGCGCCCTTGGTGGCCCAGCTGCCCGAAGGGGCGACCTTGATCGCCACTTCGGTCATTTCACCGTTTCTGGTGCCCCTCAAGATTTTGCTCATGACGTCCTTCTTGCTGGCTTTGCCCGTGGTGCTCTACCAGCTCTGGGCATTTGTGGCGCCGGGGTTGTATTCGCATGAAAAGCGCTTGGTCATGCCCCTGGTGATTTCCAGCACGGTGCTGTTTTTGGTGGGCGTGGCGTTTTGTTACTACTTCGTCTTTGGGCAAGTGTTCAAGTTCATCCAGAGCTTTGCCCCCAAAAGCATCACGGCCGCGCCGGACATTGAGGCGTATTTGGGATTTGTGATTTCGATGTTTCTGGCCTTTGGCATGGCGTTTGAGGTGCCGGTGGTGGTGGTGGTGCTCGCGCGCATGGGCGTGGTCACGGTCGAGAAGCTGCGCGAGTTTCGCTCCTACTTCATTGTGTTGGCTTTCGTGATCGCCGCCATCGTCACGCCGCCCGATGTGGTCTCGCAATTGGCATTGGCCATTCCGATGTGCCTGCTCTACGAATTGGGCATTTGGGCGGCTTCGGTGTTTATTCGGCACACCCAGCCTGACTAGGAACCGCAGGAGGGCGCATGAGACGCTTGTGGCTCTTGTTCGCGCAAACCGTCACGGTAGGCTTGGCGTGCTGGTTTATTGTGATCACGTTCAAGCCCGAGTGGGTTCGCCAGCGGCCCGCGAACCTGCCCCTGACGGAAGCACCCGTCACGCTTCCCCCGGGGGGCGTGATGCCCGGCAGCTTGAGTCCCGCCGCACGCGCTGCTTCGCCTGCCGTGGTGAGCATTGCCACCCGCCAGTCCATTCGCCAGCGCGGCAACGACCCCTGGCACCGTTTCTTTTTTGGCGATGATGACGAGGGCCCGCGCACGGGCTTGGGCAGTGGTGTGATCGTGAGCGCGGAAGGCTATGTGCTCACCAACAACCATGTGGTCGAGGGCGCCGACGAAATCGAAGTCACGCTCAGCGACCGCCGCCGCACCCTGGCCAAGGTGATTGGCACGGATCCCGAAACGGACTTGGCCATTCTGCGCATTCGGCTCGATCGTTTGCCCGTGATCGTTTGGGGCAAAGAGGAAACCGCACAAGTGGGGGATCGGGTGTTGGCCATTGGCAACCCCTTCGGCGTGGGGCAAACGGTGACCAGCGGCATCATCTCCGCGCTCGGTCGAAACCAGTTGGGCATCAACACGTTTGAGAATTTCATCCAGACCGACGCCGCCATCAACCCGGGCAACTCCGGTGGCGCGTTGGTCGATGTCAATGGCCATTTGCTCGGCATCAACACCGCCATCTATTCCCGCTCCGGCGGCAACATGGGCATTGGCTTTGCCATACCCGTCTCGACCGCGCGTCAAGTGCTCGATGGCATCATCAAAGACGGCCAAGTGGTGCGGGGCTGGATTGGGGTGGAGCCCATGGACATCACACCGGAGTTGGCCGAAACCTTCAAGCTCAACCAGCAAGAGGGCGTCATCCTCACGGGGGTTTTGCAGGGGGGGCCTGCAGCCAAGGCGGGCTTGCAACCAGGGGACGTGGTCTTGCGCGTGGCCGACCAAGAGGTGGATAACGTGAGCGCGCTCCTCACCGCCATTGCCAGCCAAGCCCCGGGTCGCAGCACACGCATTGAAGTGTTGCGCCAGAAATCGCGCTTGTCCCTGGAGGTGGTGCCGACTCAGCGCCCCAAACCCCGAGGAGTGGCGCGATGAGTGTGACCCGCATGGCATTGGTTCAGGCGTGTGACGCCTTGTTGCAGCCCGAGCGTTTTCGTGACTACGGCCCCAACGGGTTGCAGGTCGAGGGGCGGGGGCAGATTCGCAAAATCGTCTCGGGCGTGACGGCCAGCCTGGCCCTGATTGAAGCGGCCATCGAGGAGGGTGCCGACGCCCTGTTCGTGCACCACGGTTTGTTCTGGCGCAATCAACCTTCACCGGTCACGGGTTGGATGAAGCAACGCCTCCAACGCTTGCTCTCGAACGACCTCAACCTGTTGGCCTACCACCTGCCCCTCGACGCCCACCCGCAGTGGGGCAACAACGCCCAATTGGGCGCGCGCCTGGGTTGGGTGTCCACGCAATGCTTTGGCGAACAAGATTTAGGCCTGCTCGGTGCAGCCGCCAATGGACAGGCTTATGCGCGCGTGGACGATTTAGCCCAACATGTGGCGCAAGTGCTGGGCCGCGTGCCCACCGTGGCCCCCGGAGACGGCCGCCCTTTGCAGCGTCTGGCTTGGTGCACCGGGGGCGCGCAGTCCTACTTTGAGGCGGCCATCGCGGCCGGGGCGGATGTGTTCCTCACCGGTGAAATTTCTGAGCCCCAAGCCCACCTCGCGCGCGAGACCGGCGTGGCCTTCATCGCTTGCGGCCACCACGCCACGGAGCGCTATGGTGCGCCGGCCGTGGCGGCGGAGATTGCGCGTCAGCTCGGGCTGACCCACACCTTCATCGACATCGACAACCCGGCCTGATATGCCCGCCGCACCCACGCCGAGCTTGGCGCCATTGGCCTTGACCATGGGTGATCCTGCTGGCATCGGGCCGGAAATCATTCTGCTGGCAGCCTCGCGTGATCCGCTGGGCTTGCGCGACTGCGTGGTTTATGGCGATTGGGACGCCATGCAGCGCGCTGCCAAAGTGGTGCAAGACAGTGGGCGCCCGGTGCCGCTCCTAGAGCGCTGGCACGAGGGGCAAGACCGCTCGGGCTGGCCCACGGGCGTCCTGGCTTTGCGGCCGGTGGCGCGGGAAAAAGAGGGCACCGATTTACCCCCCTGGGGGCAAGTGGATGCGCGTGCCGGTCGATGGGCGGCCGATGCCGTGCGCGCCGCGGCGCAAGCGGCATTGGCGGGCCGCGTGCGGGGCTTGGTGACGGCCCCTTTGCACAAAGAAGCCTTGGCCCTCGCGGGGGAGCCTTTCCCGGGCCACACCGAGTTGTTGCAGGCTTGCGCGGCCAAACACGCGGGCTGCTCTGTCGCGGACGTACCGGTGCGCATGATGCTCGCAAGCCCTGCCTTGCGCACCGTGCTCGTCAGCATCCATGTCTCTTTGCGCCAGGCGGTTGAGAGCGTAACGACGGAGGCCGTGCTCGAGACCCTCCGCATCACCCATACGGCCGAGCAGACGCAGACCGGGCGCACACCACGGATTGCCGTGGCCGGTTTAAACCCCCATGCGGGCGAGGGGGGGTTGATGGGCCGCGAGGAGATTGACGCCATCGCCCCCGCCATCGCGCTGGCCAGGGCAGAGGGCATCGATGCGAGCGGCCCCTGGTCCCCCGACACCGTCTTCATGCGTGCCCGCCACCAAGCCGATCGCGCGGGGGAGTTTGATGTGGTGGTGGCCATGTACCACGACCAGGGCCTCATCCCCATCAAGTATCTGGGCTTAGATGAGGGAGTGAATGTGACCTTAGGTTTACCTTTTGTCCGTACCAGCCCCGATCATGGCACCGCTTTTGACCAAGCCGGTCGGGCCACGGCCGATCCCGCGAGCTGGCTCGCCGCGCTTGCATGGGCCCGACGGGCCTCTCAGTCACCCTCCGCGTTGGCTTGACGTCAGCGGCTGGGCTACAATCCCAAAGTTAACCAACTCGCGACCGATTGGGGATTTCCATGAGTGAAACATCAGTAGACGCCAGCAAACGCACTTGGCTTATCGCCTCGACTTGCGCTGGCGCCGTGGGCGGCGTGGCCGTGGCCGTGCCTTTTGTCAGCACCTTCCAGCCTTCCGAAAAGGCCAAAGCGGCCGGTGCCGCGGTGGAAGTGGATATTTCGGCCCTCAAGCCGGGTGAGAAGATCACGGTGGAATGGCGCGGCAAGCCCGTGTGGATTGTTCGCCGCACCCCTGAGCAGCTCGAATCGCTCAAGAAAACCGAGGGTCAATTGGCCGATCCGAACTCCGATCGCAAGGCTTATCCCACTCCAGATTACGCGAAAAACCCGCACCGCTCCATCAAGCCCGAAATCTTGGTGGCCGTGGGCATTTGCTCGCACCTGGGTTGCTCGCCTTCGGATAAATTCCAAACCGGCGCCCAGCCCTCCCTGCCTGACGATTGGCAAGGCGGTTTCCTGTGCCCCTGCCACGGCTCGACCTTTGACCTCGCGGGCCGTGTGTTTAAAAATAAGCCGGCTCCGGACAACCTCGAAGTCCCGCCGCACATGTACCTCTCCGACACCAAGCTGCTCATTGGTGAAGACAAGAAAGCCTGATAGGACGCACGACCATGGCTGAATTCAAAGAAATTTCTCCCAACGCCAGCACCGGCGAAAAAGTGCTCAACTGGGTGGACAACCGCTTCCCTTTGAGCAAGATGTACAAAGAGCATCTCTCTGAGTACTACGCGCCCAAGAACTTCAACTTCTTCTACTTCTTTGGCTCGCTCGCTCTGCTGGTGCTCGTGATTCAAATCGTCACGGGTATCTTCTTGGT
>VEQC01000058.1 GCA_018883455.1 Limnohabitans sp.
CAATGTGGGCGAACCCCCGCGCGGCCCCGCCGCCCAGGGCCAAGCCAGGAGGGGGACGCTGGGGCGCGGCCGCGGGACCCACCGCCTCGGGGCTCGTGGGCAGGGTCGTGGGCGCACCCGCCTCACGCTGCGTTTGCAAAGGGCCTTGGGTGCTACAGCCGGCCAACACCAGCAGTCCCAGGACAAGCGAATAAAGCCACTGACGGGGCATGGTTCCTCCTGATCAACCCCCCATTGTCAGGCAAGGCACATTCCCGCATAATTTACGTTTACGTAAACGTCAAACCAATCCTCAGGAGTCCCACATGGAAATTCAAGGCAAAGTGTTCATCGTCACAGGCGGCGCGTCCGGTTTGGGCGAAGGCACGGCGCGCGCACTCGCGGCCAAGGGCGGCAAGGTGGTCGTGGCCGACATGCAAGTGGAAAAAGGCGAGGCCGTGGCGCGCGAGATCGGTGGCGCCTTCGTCAAATGCGATGTCAGCAGCGAGGCCGATGGCCAGGCCGTGGTGGCCAAGGCCGTCTCCATGGGCAAGCTCATGGGCCTGGTCAACTGCGCGGGCATTGCGCCGGCTGAGAAAACCGTGGGCAAGAACGGGGCCCATGCCCTGGCCACCTACACCAAGACCATCATGGTCAACCTGGTGGGCAGCTTCAACATGATTCGCCTCGCCGCTGAAGCCATGTGCCAAAACGAGCCCGAGTCCACCGGCGAGCGCGGGGTGATGATCTCCACCGCCAGCGTGGCCGCCTATGACGGTCAAATTGGCCAAGCCGCCTACAGCGCCTCTAAGGGCGGGGTGGTGGGCATGACCCTGCCCATCGCGCGCGATTTGGCGCGCAACGGCATTCGCAACATGACCATTGCGCCGGGCATTTTTGGCACGCCCATGCTCTTTGGCATGCCCAAAGAAGTGCAGGACGCGTTGGCCGCTGGCGTGCCCTTCCCGTCCCGTCTGGGAACCCCGCAGGACTACGCCAAGCTCGCCTTGCACATTTTTGAGAACGACATGCTCAATGGCGAGGTGATCCGCCTCGACGGCGCGATTCGCTTGGCGCCCAAGTAAAGCGGCGCGGGCGCCGGGCCTGCCTACAATGGCAGTCCCCTGCCCCAAGCGCCATGGCCATCCCACAACCCTTTCTACAAGAACTCCTCGCCCGCGTCGACGTGGTCGAGGTGGTGGGCCGTCATGTGCAGCTCAAAAAGGGCGGGGCCAACTTCATGGGGCTGTGCCCTTTCCACGCCGAGAAATCCCCCTCCTTCACGGTGAGCCCAACCAAACAGTTCTACCACTGCTTTGGCTGCGGCAAGCACGGCGACGCCATTGGCTTTTTGATGGAGCATTCGGGCCTGAGCTTCATTGAAGCCGTGAAGGACCTCGCCCAGGGCGTGGGCCTGCAAGTCCCCGAAGACGACCGCTCGCCCCAAGAGCGCGAACAGGCCGCGCAAGCGCGCGCGCGCCAAGCCACCCTCACCGACGTGCTGGAGAAAGCCACCCAGGCCTACCGCAAACACCTGCGCGATTCGCCCCAAGCCGTGGCCTATCTCAAGGGCCGGGGCTTGAGCGGCGAGGTCGCGCGCGCCTTCGGGCTGGGCTACGCGCCCGACGGCTGGCGCAGCCTCGCGAGTGTGTTTCCCGATTACCAAGATCCCCTGCTCGTCGAGAGTGGCCTGGTCATTCTGCAAAACGAGACCGGCGCGGAAGAAAAGCGCTACGACCGTTTTCGCGACCGCATCATGTTCCCGATCCGCAATGTCAAAGGCGAATGCATTGGCTTTGGCGGTCGGGTGCTGGGCGAGGGCTCGCCCAAGTACCTCAACTCGCCCGAGACACCCGTCTTTAGCAAGGGACGCGAGCTCTATGGCCTCTACGAGGCGCGCCACGCCCTGCGCGACGCGGGCTATGTGTTGGTGACCGAAGGCTACATGGACGTGGTGGCCCTGGCCCAACTGGGCTTTCCACAGGCCGTGGCCACGCTGGGGACGGCCTGCACCCCCGAGCATGTGCAAAAGCTCTTTCGCTTCACCGACTCGGTGGTCTTTAGCTTCGATGGCGATGCCGCCGGCCGCCGCGCCGCGCGCAAGGCCTTGGAAGGCGCCCTGCCCCACGCCACGGATGTGCGCCGGGTCAAATTCCTCTTCCTGCCCCCTGAGCACGACCCCGATAGCTTTATTCGCGCGCACGGCAGCGATGCTTTTGCACGCCTGGTGGCCGATGCCATGCCGCTGAGCCGCTTTTTGGTCGAGAGCGCGCGCGAATCTTGTGACCTCGCCACCGCCGAAGGCCGGGCCCTCATGGCGAGCCAAGCCAAGCCCCTCTGGAGCGCTTTGCCCGAGGGCGTGCTCAAAACGCAGTTGCTCGGGGAGTTGGCCGATCTGGCGCAAATCGGCGCGCCGGAGCTGCAGCAACTCTGGGGCAACACCGGCGGGCGTGGCGAGCGCGGCGCACGGGCTTCAGCCAGCAGCGCTCGCCCCGCGCGCGCGGGCTACCCTGCGCGCGAGAGCAGCGGCTTGCCGCCTCGCACTGACCGCAGCAGCCGGCGCATGGCGCAAATCCTCAGCCGCGAAGACCGGGCGGTGCAGATCTTCTTTGTCGATATGCAGCTGTGGGCGCAGCTCTCGGCCTCCCAGCACACCTTGCTGTGCGAGTTGCCTGCGCCCCATGGCCCGCTCTTGGCCTGGCTCGATCAGCAATGGCACGAACACGGCGCCCAGCCCCTCTCGGCCTTGCGCGAGGGGCTTCAAGACGAGGCCCTCGCCGCCGCCTTGCAGCGCCTCATGGGCCTCTTGCCGCCCTTGGTCGACAACGATCCGAGCGAACTCCAGAGCATCCTTGTCGAGCTCGAAAAGCAAGACATCGCACGCCAACTCACCGCGCTCACCCCGCAGGCGGGGCGCGATCCGAGCGTGTTTGAGCAAATCCGCCGCCTCAATGAACGCCTGCGCACCCTCAAAACCTGAAACTCAGGTATAATCCACTCTCCTAGGCAAGCGCGACAGCAGCACCTCCGGGCCCGGCCAACCGTGACACATCAGCGCACGACCCGCCACCTCACCGCAAGGACTGCACACCAAATGTTCGCCCTCCCCTCTTGCCGCTTCGTGTTCGTTTGATTGCCCGCTTCCCGTCTCGACAGGAAGCTTGCTCACCGTTTGCGTTCCAGGAGCTGCCATGCCTACTGCCCCCAAACCGGCCAAAAAGCCAGCTAAACCCGCGCCCAAAGCGTCTTCGTCCAAATCGCCCGCCAAGGCGGCCCCTAAGGCCGCCGCCCAACCGAAAAAGTCCGTGAGTCAAGCCAAACCCGCCCCCAAAACTGTCGCCAAAGCTGCCAAACCTGCCGCCAAAGCCGCCGCCAAAACCCCGGCCAAAGCCGCTCCCAAAGCGGCTGCCAAGCCCGTGAGCAAACCCGTTGCCAAGAGCGCGACCAAGCCCGCAGCCAAGGCCCCCGAGGCAAAAAAGAAAACCCCTGCCGTGCAGGCCCACGCCCCCAAAGCGGGCAAAGCCAGCGCCAAGGACACCAAGGCCCGTAAAGGCAAGGCCAGCGCCGCCCCCGCCGTCGAAGAAGAGTTAGACCTGGCGGAAGAATTCGGTGCCGAGGAAGTGCCGGCCGAGGACGGCGAGAAGGTCAAGCCCCTGCGCATGAAGATCAGCAAGGCCAAAGAGCGCGCCTTGATGAAAGAATTCGGCCTCGACGAGACCGTGCTCTCCGAAGAGGACATGGCCAAGCGTCGCCAGCGCCTCAAAACCCTCATCAAGTTGGGCAAAACGCGCGGCTACCTCACCCACGGTGAGATCTCCGACCACTTGCCCGACAAATTGGTGGACGCCGAAACCCTCGAAGTCGTGATCTCCATGCTCAACGACATGGGCGTGGCGGTTTATGAACAGACGCCCGACGTCGAGACCCTGCTGCTCAACAACAACGCCCCCACGGCCGCGACCGAGGAAGAAGCCGAAGAAGAGGCTGAAGCCGCGCTCTCCACCGTGGACAGCGAATTTGGCCGCACGACCGACCCGGTGCGCATGTACATGCGCGAGATGGGCTCGGTCGAACTCCTCACCCGTGAAGGTGAAATCGAGATCGCCAAGCGCATCGAAGGCGGCTTGATGGCCATGATGGAGGCCATCAGCGCCTCGCCGGCCACCATCGCCGAAATTCTGCGCATGGCCGAAGACATCCGCGAGAACAAGATCGTTATCTCCACCGTGGTGGACGGCTTTAACAACCTCAACGAAGCCGACGACTACGTGGCCGAAGAAGACTTCGACGAATTTGACGAGGACGATGACGACGACGGCAACGGCGGCTCCAAAGCCCTCACGAAGAAGCTCGAAGAGCTCAAGGCCCAGGCCATGGAGCACTTTGACCGCATCCGCGTCCAGTTCGAGAAGCTGCGCAAGATCTACGACAAGGAAGGCTACGGCTCACCGGCTTACCAAAAGGTTCAGGCCAGCCTCACCAACGAGCTCATGACCATCCGCTTCACGGCCAAGACGATCGAGAAGCTGTGCGACATGGTGCGTGCCCAAGTGGACGAAGTGCGCAAGAAAGAGCGCGAGTTGCGCCGCATCATCGTGGACAAGTGCGGCATGCCGCAAGACGTGTTCATCAAGGACTTCCCGCCCAACCTGCTCAACCTCAAGTGGGTCGAGAAGCAAGCCAGCGCGGGCAAGTCCTGGTCAACCACCATGGGCCGCAACATTCCGCCCATCCAGGAATTGCAGCAAAAACTCATCGACCTGCAAGCCAGCGTCGTGGTGCCGCTTGAGCAGCTCAAGAGCATCAACAAGCGCATGAACGAGGGCGAAGCCGCCTCCCGCCATGCCAAGAAGGAGATGATCGAGGCCAACCTGCGTCTCGTGATCTCGATCGCCAAGAAGTACACCAACCGCGGTCTGCAATTCCTCGACTTGATCCAGGAAGGCAACATCGGTTTGATGAAAGCCGTCGACAAATTCGAGTACCGCCGAGGCTACAAGTTCTCGACCTACGCGACCTGGTGGATTCGCCAGGCCATCACCCGCTCGATTGCCGATCAAGCCCGCACCATCCGCATTCCGGTGCACATGATCGAGACCATCAACAAGATGAACCGCATCTCGCGCCAGCACCTCCAGGAGTTTGGCTTTGAGCCCGACGCCACGATCCTGGCCGAGAAGATGGACATCCCCGAGGACAAGATCCGCAAGATCATGAAGATCGCCAAGGAGCCGATTTCGATGGAAACCCCCATCGGAGACGACGACGACAGCCACTTGGGCGATTTCATCGAGGACAGCGTCAACACCGCGCCCATCGAAGCGGCCATGCAAGCGGGCTTGCGCGACGTGGTCAAGGACATCCTCGATGGCCTTACCCCGCGTGAAGCCAAGGTGCTGCGCATGCGCTTTGGCATCGAGATGGCCAGTGACCACACCCTCGAAGAGGTGGGCAAGCAGTTTGACGTCACGCGCGAGCGTATCCGTCAGATTGAAGCCAAGGCCCTGCGCAAGCTCAAGCACCCGAGCCGCTCGGACAAGCTGCGCAGCTTCATCGACTCGCTGTGATCAGGGGCGCGCCCGGCGCGCGCCCTCTTCCTGCGGCGCGCGCCCAACGCGCGCGCCCCTTCAGAAATTCTCCGTATCCACCTCGCGGCTGTTTTGCGCGTTGTAGCGCTCACCTTGTACGGTTTGGGCGTTGATCAGCGCGTCAAGCCGTGCCATGTGCGACGCGCTCAACACCACATCGGCGGCGGCGAGGTTTTGCGCCAGGTGGCGCAGCTGCTGCGTGCCGGGCAAGGGAATGATGATGGGATCGCGGTGCAGCAGCCAGGCCAGCGCGAGTTGCGCGGGCGTGCAACCCACCTCCTGAGCCAGCGCCTCATAGGGCGCTTGCAAATGCTGGTTGGCGGCAAAGCCCTCGGGTGAGAAGCGGGGCATGAAGCGGCGAATGTCGTCTGCGGCGAGGTGGTCCACCCCGCGCAACTCGCCCCCCAGAAACCCGCGTGCGACGGGACTAAACGCCACGAAAGCCGCGCCCAACTCGCGGCAAGCCTGCAAGACCGCGATTTCCGGGTTGCGCGTCCACAGCGAATACTCGGTCTGCACCGCCGCAATGGGGTGCACCGCATGCGCCCGCCGCAGCGTGGCGGCCGAGACTTCGGAGAGGCCCAAAGCGCGCACCTTGCCCGCGCGCACGAGATCGGCCATGGCGCCCACGCTCTCTTCGATGGGAATTTGCTTGTCCCAGCGGTGCAGGTAGTAGACATCGATCACATCCACGCCCAGGCGCACCAAGCTCTCCTCGCAATTGCGCCGAATGGCCTCGGGGCGCCCGTCAATCACGCGCTTGACCCCGTCGGGAAAGCTCACCCCTGCCATGCCCCCCTTGGTGCAGAGCACCACCTCATCGCGCCGGCCCCGGATGGCCTCGGCCACGATCATCTCGTTGGTGCCAAAGCCGTAGAGGGCGGCGGTGTCGAGCAAGGTGCAGCCCCAGTCGATGGCCTGCTGAATCAGGCGCACGCCGTCCTCCCGCGGAGGCGGCGCGCCATAGGCGTGGCTCACATTCATGCACCCCAGCCCAATGGCGGAGGCGGTAAAAGGTCCGATGGCGCGTTGTTGCATGGGTTGGCTCATCCGTGGTGGGTCCAGTCGGGCAGCGGCGCGGGGCGATGCAACACATCGCGGCTGAGCCACAAGGCGCTGCGACGGGCCCGCTGCGCCACGACATCGAGGGGCAGTTGCTGGTAATCGTCGTTGAAGACCTCAAAACTATAGTCGCCCCGGTAGCCAATCTGCTCCAAGCGCAGCACCAAGCTCGCGAGTTGCTCGCTGTGCACGCCCTCGCCGGGGAAGACGCGAAACGTGCGCGCCGTGGTCATGCGTTCCTCAAAGGTGGGCGTCTCGCGCCACATGAAATCGGAGAGCTGAACCAAAAAGATGCGCTCGGGGTCGAGGTCATCGATGGCCTCAAGGCTCGACTGCGCGGCAAACACATGGAAGGAATCCAAACCAATGCCCAGATTGGGGCAATCAGCTTGGCACACCAAATCCCAGGACTGGGGAAATTCATTGACCACCCGCCCCCAGGAGAGCGCCTCGTAGGCGACCTTGATGCCCAAGGGCAAAGCCATCATGGCCAGCTTGCGCAAGTCGCGCGCGATTTGGGCGGGGTCATCGCTCGCATGGCGCGAAGTGGACGAGCACGCGAGCAAGACCTTGCTGCCCGTGGCCGCGCACATCTCGAGCATGGACTTGGCAATATCCACTTTGTACTCGTGCAAGTGCCCGGAGAGCCCCTCAAAATCGCGCAGCACCTGAAAACCCGTGGGCCGCAGGCCGCTCTCGCGCACCGCTTGCACCGCGGCGGGCACGCCGCCGGGGTGCCCGACCAAATCGCGCGCCATGAGCATGACCTGGCTAAAGCCCGCGCGGCGCATGGCCTCGAGCTTGGCTTCGAGCGAGCCCGCCAGGGTGATGGTGTCCATCCCGAAACCGTCCAAGGGCATCATGGCCGGCTCCTCAATCTTGGTGAACCAGTTCGAAGGCCACCGAGCCCAACTGGCTGCGCGTGAGCGCGCCTCGGTCTTCGGGGTGCAGGGCGGAAGACTCGACAAACTCCACCCCACGCGCTTTGAGCGCTTGCACCGCCGCAGCCACATCGCGCGTGCCCAAGCCCACGCGTTGCAAACACTCGGGGCTTTCATCGCCCTCCTCCATCCAGGGGTCGGGTTCGACCAACTGCCAGAGAAAGCGACCACAGGGGCTCTTGAGCAAGCGCCCCTTGGGCAAGATGCCAAAACGCTGCTCGTCTGGAATCTCTTGGAAGTCAAACATGTGGGTGTAGTAGGCCTGCCAGTCGGCCGTGCGATCGAGGCCAATGTACTGCACCACCCCAAAGTAGCTCAGGCCCGCGATGGCAGGCGGCTTGGCGTCCACCGTGGGAATGGGTTTGAAGTCGATGTCAAAGATCGAGAACTCCTCCCAGCGATCCACAAAATAAAAGCGGCTGCTACCCGGCCCATGGATAGCCGGAATGTGCAACTCCATGGCTTGGGCATGGCTCGCCACGTTCCAAGCCCCGAGCTCGATGCAGCGGGTGTGCGCGCGCAAGGCGTCTTGCACGCGAAACGCGACCGCCGAGAGCACGGGCTCGCCATCGACAGCCGCGCTCACGCGCGCGTCATCGGGATTGGCGTTGACCACCAAGTTCATGTCGCCCTGGCGGTAGAGGGTCACCTCGCGCGAGCGATGCCGCGCAATCGGGCGAAAACCCATTTGCTCGAGCACTTGGCCAAGCGCCTGTGGGCGCGCCGTGGCGTATTCAATGAACTCGATACCCGCAATCCCGAGTCGGTTGGGCCCCTCAGGAATGGCTTCACGGTGTGGGGTGGACAGGCTCATGCGCAATACTCCATCAAACAGGCATGCAACTCAATAGGCCACGCGCGAGAGCGCACGCAGATTGTCGGCGCTGGTGGTCGGAAGGTCAAAGAATTCCAGATAGGCAGGAATCATCTCAAACAACATGTCGGTGCCCACCTGCGTGGCACAGCCGCGCTCGCGCGCGGCGGCGAGCAAGGGGGTGACCTCGGTTTTCATGACCACTTCGCCCACAAAGGTGCGCGCCTCCAAGCGTGCCACCGGCATGGGGAGGGGGTCATCGGGGTTCATGCCCAGTGGGGTGGCGTTGACCACCAAGTCGTAGCCCGCGGGATCGTTGCTCCCACAGGTCACCTTCAAGCGGGGGTAGTGGGTGCGCAGGCGCTCGGCCAAGGCCTGGGCAGAATCAGGCGCGACATCAAAGAGCGTCATCTCCGCCACGCCCTCGGCGGCAAGCGAGGCGGCAATCGCGCAGCCCACCCCACCACTGCCCACCACCAACACGCGCGCGCCTTCGAGCACCAAGCCCTTGCGCTTGGCGCCGCGCACAAAGCCCGCGCCATCGAACATATCGCCCACCAAACGGCCTTGCGCATCGCGCTTGACAGCGTTACACGCCCCGGCAACGCGCACCGCCGGCGAGAGCTCGTCGAGCATCGCGACGGTCGAGACTTTGTGCGGCATGGTGATGAGCGCCCCGCGCAGGTTGCGCAGGCGAAACACCTGGGGCAGGAACTGCGCAAAATCGGCCGCCTCGCAACCCATGGGCACCACCACCACATCCAACCCCGCTTGCTCGAAGTAGGGGTTGTAGATCATGGGGGCTTTGAAGCTGTGCGTGGGATAGCCGATGTGCGCGATGAGTTCCGTGTGACCTGAAATCTGCATGCGCCTTAGCTCCCCTTGACCGCCAGCACGGCCGCGCGCACGGCAAGCTCGTAGCTGTCCGCGCCAAAACCACAAATCTGGCCGCGCACCACTTCGGAGAAGACCGAGACGTGACGGAACGCTTCCCGCGCGTGGACATTGGACATGTGCAGCTCGATGACAGGGCACTGCAAAATGGCCAGCGCGTCGCGAATGCCGTAGCTGTAATGCGTCCACGCCCCCGCGTTGATGAGCACCGCGTCCATGCCCTCTTGGTGGGCGCGGTGAATGCGCTCGACCATCTCCCCTTCGTGGTTGGTCTGGAAGCACTCCACCGCGGTGCCAAGCTCTTGGCCGAGCGCGGTCACGCGCGCATTGATTTGGTCGAGCGTGATCGTCCCGTAGTGCTTGGGATCACGCTTGCCGAACATGTTGAGGTTGATGCCGTTGAGGATAAGGATTTTCATAGGGGTTCTCGTGAGAATTTCAGGTCAGGGAGACAAGGGTACCCGATTGCGCCGCTTGCACGACGGCCTCGGTCACCCGCAAATTGGCCAGGCCATCGGCCGCACTGACCTTGGGCGCGGCCTCGCCACGCACCACTTGTGCAAAGTGCGCCATCTGGCGCAGGATGGGGTCCACCCGCTGCAGGGGCAGCGTCTCGCAGGTGAAGGGGAGCCACCAAGAGGCCTCGCTGCCCGGTGCGTAGCCTTTGAAGCGCAGGGTCGGCACACTCAAGCTGCCCTGCGTGCCGGTGACCACGTAGCAGTCTTCGTCGTCGTAGCTGGGGTAAGCGGGGTTTTCTTGCGAAGTCTGCTCCCAACTGCGCGCGCAGGCGGCGGTGTCCGAGAGCATGAAGCTGCCCAAGGCCCCGTTGGCAAACTGGAGGTTGATCGCCACCGTGTCCTCCACCGGAAACTGGCGTACCGCGTGCGAGGCCATCGCCTGCACCGCCACCACTTCTCCACAGAGCAGGCGCAGGTTGTGCACCTCGTGAATGAGGTTGATCAAAATCGGGCCACCCCCGACTTCGCGCCGCCAAGGCCCGGCCTCGAAATACCGATCGGGCTTGTAAAACACGGCGCTGCCCATGACCGCCACCACGCGCCCGAGGCGCCCTGAGCGCACCACTTGCGCAGCCGCCTCCATGATGGGGCTGTGCGCACGGTGGTGGCCAATGAGCACCCGCGCCTCGTGCTTTGCCACCGCTTGCACCAAGGTTTGGGCTTCGGCAACGGTCGGGGCAATGGGTTTTTCCAGCAGACAGGGCACCCCTGCTGCGATGCAGGCGAGCGCCTGCGGCACATGTAAGGCGTTGGGCGTGGCCAGCACCACGCCATCGGGGCGGTGCTGTGCCAGCAAGTCCTCCAGCGCATCGAGTCGCGGCACGCCGGCCGCATCGGCCAAGGCCTGCGCGGCAGGTGCGGGGTCCACGATCGCGCTGAGGCGCAAACCCGGCGTGGCGGCGATGGCCGCCACATGGGCTTGGCCAATATAGCCCGCCCCAGCCACCGCGATGCGCAATTCAGACATGCTGCTCGCCTTATTTCTTCTTGGCGGTGGCCGCGCGGGCTTTCTCCAGCTCGCCCTGGAGTTCCTTCACCAAATCTTGGCCCACGGTCACGCCGTACTTGGCCGTGACGGGACGCAGCTTGTCGCGCAGTTTGCTCAGCTCAACCGCGTTGAACTCGGTGACTTGCATGCCGCCCTTTTTCATGTTCTCCAGTGCCGCCGCCACCGCACCGCGCGCCTGCTCGCGCTGGTACTTGGACGACGCTTGCGCCGCCTCGCTCACGATTTTTTGCTGCTCCGCGCTCAAGCCGTCCCAGAACTTCTTGCTCACGAGCACCGATTGCGGGTTGTACTGGTGGTTGCTGATCACGACGTGCTTTTGCACCTCGAAGAACTTGTTGGCGTTGATCACCGTGATCGGGTTCTCCTGACCATCGATGGCCTTTTGCTCCAAGGCGGCGTACACCTCGGGGAAAGGCAGCGGTGTGGGGTTGGCGCCCAGGGCCTTGACCCAATCGACGTTGATGGGGTTGGGGATGACGCGCAGCTTCAAGCCGTCCAAATCTTCCACCTTGGTCACCGCGCGTTTGCTGTTGGTGATCTGGCGGAAACCCAGCTCGTAATAGGCCACACCGACCAAGCCTTTTTCACCCAGCATGGCGTGCATCTTCTTGCCAAAGGGGCCATCGACCACATAGTCTGCCTCGGCCTCGCTGCCAAACATGAACGGGAAATCGTAGATGGCGAACTCTTTGACCTGGTTGGCCAGAATGCCCGAGTTCATGGACACCATCTCCAGCGTGCCGCCTTGCAAAGCCGCCACATTGGCCTGGTCACTGCCGAGCGCACCGCCGGGGAAGAGGTTGACCTTGATCTTGCCGCCCGACTTGGATTCCACGATCTCTTTGAACTTCTCCATGCCCAGCACGATGGGGTGACCCTTGGGGTTTTGGGTGGCGAACTTGATCGTCTTGTCTTGGGCCAGGGCCAGACCAGCCACGGCCAGACAGGCGGAGGCCACAACGGATTTGAGGAACAGACGTTTCATGCTTATCTCCTTGGAAAAATGAATCACAAACAATCAATAGAACCAGCGCGCGGGCACCATCACCAGCGCGGGGAAAGCCACCATGGCGAACATGATGGTGAACTGGGCGATCATGAACGGGACAACGCCACGCGTGACTTCGTCCATGCTGATGCGCCCCACACCAGCCACGGCGTTGAGCACCGTGCCCACGGGCGGGGTGATGAGGCCAATGGCGTTGTTGATGATGAAGAGCACCCCAAAATAAACCGGGTCAATGCCCGCGGCCTTGACCACCGGCATGAGCACGGGCGTGAGCAGCAAGATGGTGGGCGTCATGTCAAGCGCCGTCCCCACCACCATGGTGATGATCATGATGGTGAGCATGAGCAGGCGTGGGCTATCGAGCAGGGGTTGGAGCAAAGCCACCAACTCACCAGGTAAGTTCGCCACCGTGATGAGCCAGGCCGAGACCATGGCCGCGGCCACCAGGAACATCACCACCGCACTGGTTTGCGCCGCCCCGATGAAAATGTGCACCAGATCGGACAAGCCAATCTCGCGATACACCAAGAGCGAGACCGCCAAGGCATAGACCGCGGCCACCACCGCGGCCTCGGTGGGCGTGAACACGCCAAACTTCAAACCAAACACCACGATCACAGGCAACACCAGCGCCCACGTGGCCTCGCGCAAGGCCACGCGAATCTCGGCCCAGGACTTGCGGGGAGGCACCTTCACCACCTCGCGTCGCGCGAGCCACCACCAAGTCACCCAAAGCGACACCCCCAGCAAGATGCCCGGGAAAATGCCCGCCAAAAAGAGCTTGGAGATGGACACGCCGCCGGCCACTCCAAAAATCACAAACCCAATGCTCGGGGGAATGACGGGGGCAATGATGCCCGCCGACGCAATCAAGCCCGCCGAACGGGCCCGATCGTGCCCAGCGGCCACCATCATGGGCAGCAGCAATGAGGCGAGCGCTGCCGCGTCTGCTACCGCCGAGCCCGAGAGCGCGGCCATGATGACCGCGGCCATGATCGTCACGTAGCCCAGGCCCCCTTTGATGTGGCCCACCAAAGCCATGGCGAAGTTCACAATGCGCCGCGAGAGTCCGCCCGCGTTCATCACCTCGCCCGCGAGCATGAAAAACGGCACCGCCAAAAGCGGAAAGCTGTTGGCGCCCTCCACCAAGTTCTGCGCCAAGATCTGGGCGTCAAACATGTTGAGATGCCACATGAGTGCCGCACCGCAAAACAGCAACGCAAAGGCGATGGGCACCCCAAGGGCCATGGCGCCAATGAGCGAGCTGAGGAAGATGGCAATCGTCATGGGCGTTCTCCCGGGCGCGGCTCGGCACTGCTTTCTTCAGACTCCTGGATCGTGACCAACTCACCCTCGCCCAGATTGCCGC
>VEQC01000255.1 GCA_018883455.1 Limnohabitans sp.
GCCCACGACACCGTCTGGACCTGTGACCTGAGTCACGATTACGTGAGCATCAACGCCGATTACCGCAGCTGAGGGGTGTATGTCGCAGTCGCTTGAGCAATTTCTTGCCCGTGCCGAAGCGCTCATCGCGCGCATCGAGCAAGTCCTCCCCGGTCCCTTGGTCGAACCCGATTGGTCGGCCAGCGTGGCGTTTCGGTATCGTCGCCGCTCCAATGGCCATGGCCTGCTCGAACCCGTGCGCCATGTGGCAACCATTCGCCTGGCCGATTTGCAGGAAATCGACGGGCAAAAAGAAAAAATCCAGCGCAACACCTTGCAGTTCGTGCGGGGCCACGCCGCCAACAATGTGTTGCTCACCGGCGCGCGTGGCACCGGCAAGTCCTCCCTGATCAAGGCCTGTCTGAACGAGTACGCGAGCCAAGGTTTGCGCCTCATTGAAGTGGACAAGGACGACATGATCGACCTGCCCGATCTGGTCGAATGCGTGGCCAGCCGTGCGGAAAAGTTTCTGATTTTTTGCGACGACTTGAGCTTTGAAGACGGCGAGCCCGGCTACAAGGCGCTCAAATCCATTCTCGATGGTTCCGTGGCGGCCGCCACGCCCAATGTGTTGATTTACGCCACCAGCAACCGCCGCCATTTGCTGCCCGAGACCATGAAGGAAAACCTGAGCTACACCCACACCGAGGATGGTGAGGTGCATCCGGGCGAGGCGGTCGAGGAGAAGATTTCTCTCTCGGAGCGGTTTGGCCTGTGGGTGAGCTTTTACCCCTTCAGCCAAGACGAGTACTTGAGCATCGTGGCGCAGTGGCTGCGCAGCGAAGGTTTTGATGCGGCGGCCATTGAGGCGGCTCGGCCCGAGGCGTTGCTCTGGTCGCTCGAGCGGGGCGGCTCGCGCAGCGGGCGCGTGGCGTTCCAGTTCGCCCGCGATTACGCCGGTCGTCACGCTGCCCCATGACCCCCAACGTCCGTCTGGTGGATCCGCATATCGCGCGCGAGGGCTCGCGCGAATGGGTGCAGGTCGCGGTGGGGGTGTTGCTGCGCCCGACAGACCAAGCTTTCTTGCTCACCTCCCGCCCCCAGGGCAAAGCCTATGCCGGCCATTGGGAGTTCCCAGGCGGCAAACTCGAAGCCGGTGAAACCGTGGCCCAGGCCTTGGCCCGCGAATTGGACGAAGAGTTGGGCATTCACATCGAGGATTGCCAGCCTTGGCAGACCGAGCACATCGACTATCCCCACGCCCGCGTGGCCTTGAATTTCTGCAAGGTCACACGCTGGCAGGGCGAGTTGCAAATGCGCGAGGGCCAGCACTATGCCTGGTCGCAGTTACCCGTGGCGGTCATGCCGGTGTTGCCCGGCACGATTCCGGTGTTGGCGTGGTTGGCCAAAGAGCGGGCCTACCAAGGGCCTACGCACAACACCCCGGCCGCAGGTTAACAGGCGAAGGCAGCGGCGCTTACTGGCACAGCGCCATTTCAAAGGGCACGTCTTCGTGCAGGGCTTGGAGGCGACTCTCCGCATCGGGGCGCATCATGCGCACCCAGACCATGAGCCGGTTGCCACTGATCTCGGGAATGCAATTGAGGCTGGGGTCGATGGCAATTCGCATGAGCTGGAATTTGCCCTGCGCCAGGGACTGTTGATACTGCCCCCCGGTGGCCATCATTTTTTGCGGCGTCCCGGTATCCCGCATGAGGCTCAGGAGCAGCGCCACCGATTCACGCATGGGTTGGAATGTGTCAAACCAACGCAAGATGTCGGCGCGTCGATCGGTTGCGCTGCGGTGCTGCCAAGCATGGTAGGAAGGCAAATCGAAGCTACACGTGCCGCCGGGAATCGTGATGCGGTTGCGCAAGGCGGCTAAAAATTCGTTCTCGTTGATCTGCTGCCCCATGCGGCCCACCGCATGGTTCAAGCCCGAGTGGCAATGCTCGATTTGTTCCAGAAGGCGCTCCAGCGCCTCCTCCGCCACCGAAGGGTTGCCGCGCAGGAGAGCAAAATGCTGTTTGTGGCGCTCCAGATCCTTGAGCAGATCGGATTTCAAATCCGTGCGGCTACCCGCGTCGACCAGCTCAAAGAGGGTGGTGAGAGCGAAGTGGTTATCCACCGACTGATCCCGCAGAGTCAGTGTCTCAAAGCGTTGGAACAGATGTTCCAACCGCAAAAAGGTGCGCACGCGCTCGTTGAAAGGATGTTCGTACAGGATCACGGCGGGTTTTCTTGGGGCTGCAACTGGCAACCTTCCCGATCATAACCCGATCAGAGCCGGGTTTAACGCCCGCCTGACGCACCCTGATGGTGCCAAAGTGCCGCCACCTCAGCTTCGAGGCCCGTCAAACTCAAGCCGTCGTTGTAGATGACGGCATCGGCCGCTGCCAGTCGTTGGCGGCGGCTGGCTTGGGCGGTCATGATGGCCGAGACGGCCTCGGCGCTCAATCCACTACGGGCCATCACCCGTGCGGTTTGTGTTTCGGGCAGGCAATCCACCACCCAGACCCGATCCACCCGGGCGCGCCACCGCCCGGATTCCACCAGGAGGGGGACATCAAAGACGAGGCAAGTGTGGCCTTGGCGTAAGGCGTCTTGCGCGGCCTCGTCAGCCAGCTCGCCCACCAAGGGGTGGAGCAAGGCCTCCAGTTGCTGCTTGGCCGCCGGATCGCGAAAAACCCGCTCGCGCATCCGGGCGCGGTCCATCGAACCGTCTGGGGCCACCATCTCGGCCCCAAAAACCCGAGCGATTGCCGGCATCGCGCGCCCCTGCGCGGCGGTGAGGCTGCGCGAGAGGGCGTCGGCGTCGATCAGCGCGCAACCCCGTGCGGCCAGCAAGGCGCCAACGGTACTCTTGCCGCTGCCAATGCCGCCTGTGAGGCCAATGCGCAAGGTTTGCATGACCCGAGTCTACGCAATTCGAAGCGGCCAGACCGCCAAAACGGCCCCTGCGCCAGCTAAAAACGGACCAAAAGGCAAATACCCGCCCTCGCGTAGCCC